>JALOQS010000410.1 GCA_025459355.1 Pirellula sp. | reverse complement strand
GACTGAACGTACTCTCTGGCCGCTTGAGCATCGGCTGAGGTCAACAGGAAGTTATGAAACTCCTTGACCGCCCATTCCATCGTTTCGTAGAGTTTCTTTTTGTCGTTGCGAGACTTGGAGTGTGATTTGGATTCCTCGATCACGATCCCAGCACGGTCGGCCAGCATGCGGAGGGCTTCGGGAAACGTGACGTTTTCACGCTTCATGACAAAGCTAAAGATATCGCCACCGATGTCGCACACCCAACATTTCCAGGTTTGGCGATCTGGATTAATTTGCAAACTGGGACGTCGATCGTCATGGAACGGACACGTACCGACGAAGCCTCGACCTTGACGCCGTAGCTCCATGTAGCTACTAAGCAAGTCAACGATGTTGACCGCGACTCGAACTCTGTCTTTGACTTCGTTATCGATCGCAAAGGACACTAGCAACTCCAAGCGAACCAGGGGGAGAAATACGTTTGTAGCCCAAAATGGCAACCCATTTGTGCAGCAAACTCAATCGACCACGCGGTTCATTTTGCGTCATGCAGGAGCGGAACTAATAGCTCTGGCGGAACAACCGGTTGGTCGCAATGCAAGAGCAGTTTGAGTCATCCGTAACTCGGGGGAAGATTATGCCGCCTAGGCAAAACCCGCGTCAATATCGATTTTGGCAATTCAAAAGGTTTCGACTCCTCAGAATTCCTCTTTCATAGTAACCTTTTCTGTGGTGTTCGCCAGTCGTTGAATTTCCAGCGAATTTTGGGCAAACTCGAATCACCTCGTTTCAAAAACCGGTGTCTTTGCGGGCGAACGCGTATCAGCGAATCATCTTCAACTGTAGTGTTTCCATGTTTGAACATCTCCCCATTGCACCTCCCGATTCCATCCTCGGACTCAACGACGCATTTCAGAAGGATCCTCGGCAAGACAAAGTGAACTTGACCGTTGGCGTCTACAAAACCGAGGACGGCAGCACCCCGATTCTGGCAACGGTAAAAAAAGCCGAAATTCAAATCCTCAATACGCAATCGACTAAGAGCTACATGCCTATCGAAGGGCACCCCGGATTTCTTTCCGCTGTTGTGCCGTTGGTGTTTGGCGACTCGATCGACCATGGACGCATTTCTTCGGCACAAACACCAGGCGGAACCGGAGCATTGCGACTCGGTGCGGATTTGGTGGGCCGTCATTTCCCGAACACTCGCATTTGGCTCAGCAACCCAACTTGGGCGAACCATGGAGCCATCTTTGCGGCGGCTGGTCTCAAGAATGAGGTGTACACCTATCTATCGTCGGACAAAACCTCGTTAGATTTCGAGGGGATGATCCAAAGCATTGAACAAAATGGTCGCGCAGGGGATTTGATTTGTTTGCACGCGTGTTGTCACAACCCGACTGGCGTTGATCCGACTCTGGCTCAGTGGAAGCAAATCTCGGAGCTGTTGGCTTCGAAGAAGATGATTCCGTTTGTCGACTTCGCCTATCAAGGGTTTGGTGATGGCCTAGAGGAAGACACCGCGCCTCTGAAAGCGTTGCTAGTCAACCATGCAGAGTTGTTCGTCTGCTCATCTTTTTCGAAGAACTTCGGTTTGTATTCCGAGCGTGTTGGTTGTTTGTCGATGGTATCGGCTGAACCGGGGCAGCGAGCGGCAGCACTGAGTCAGCTGCAATTGGCGGTGCGATGCAACTATAGCAATCCACCGCGACATGGAGCCACGATCGTATCCCGCATTTCGCAAATGCGAACTCAGTTTATTGAGGGAATGAAGAAGACCGGTATCGATCGGGATTTCTCATTCTTGGCATCGCAAAAGGGGATGTTTTCGTACAGTGGGCTCAACGCGATGCAGGCCGATTGGCTCAAAAAGGAGCGAGGGATTTATATCGTAGGAACGGGTCGATTGAATGTTGCCGGCATGGCACCGCAAACGATGAATAATCTTTGCACAGCGGTTGCCGACTGCATCAAAGCGACATCGTAGAACCTAGAGCGGGATGTCGACCAAGCCCCGCTTTCGTCTGACCGCACAGGCATCGCCCTGCGCATCGTTTAACCGCACGGGCATCGCCCTGCGCTGAGCGCTCACAAGTCAGAACAACTTTTTTCTCTCGCGCAATCCCCCCCGCCACTGAACGCCAGCGCAGCCCGTTGGGCGTGCGGTTAAACGAAGACATCGCCCGCCAATCGTTTAACCGCACGGGCATCGCCCTGCGCTGAGCGCTCACAAGTCAGAACAACTTTTTTCTCTCGCGCAATCATCCCCGCCCCTGAACGCCAGCGCAGCCCGGTGGGCGTGCGGTTAAACGAAGACATCGCCCTGCAAATCGTTTAACCGCACGGGCATCGCCCTGCGCTGATCGCTCACAAGTCAGCATATCTCACTAATTCGCGCAATCATCCCCGGGCATCGCCGATCCGTTCGCAATCGTGGCGGCAGTGAGTACAATAGGAGCGACAGCCTTGGTATCATTTTCGTGGTACTCTCCGTTTCAAAAACCAAATACGCGATTCATCAACCCCCTAGGCAGCGTGAAATGTTCCATCCAATTAAAGGTCGGCTTCGGCAATTGAGTCTTGGTCTCTGCTTAGCCTATTCAGCAGCATGTTCACCGTTATCAGCAGACGAATGGACTAACAGCTCAGGCAGCAAATCGATAACGGGAGAGTTCGTCAAACTCGACGGCATCAAGCTAACGATTCGCAAAGAGGATGGAACCGAAGCGACCATTCCTCTTTATCTGCTCAACGACGCGAGTCGATTGAAAGCCCGCGCGTTAGCCAAAGGTGACAAGACCGGTGCCATGTCAGCCGACATGAAAGATGCCGCCATAACGCCGGTCGAGATCATAAGCTTGAGCGATATCGAAACCAAATTCGCATCGATGAAAACAGCGGAGGAGTATTTTAAGTTTGTGCAATCCGAAATGGCCAAGGGGAACTATGTCATCCAGTGGGATATGCTTCCTCCATCGATCCAGGTTGATGTGGAGAATCTGGCTAAAGAAGCCATCGGAAAACTGGAGCAGCCTGCCCTCAATGACATCCTCAAATTCAAAAAACTCGTTGTCGAAACGTTTAAAACAAAGAAGTCTTATCTACTCAACAGCAAAGAGCTAGACTTGCCACCCGAGATCAAGCCGTTGGTAGAGCTACTCTACGATCCAGTTGTTGAGTTGGTGTCCGAGGCGATTCCTGACTCGTACTTCCAAGTTGAAAAGCTCAAGAGCACCGAGCTTCGAGAAATCTTCACGACGGTCGTTTCGAATGTAGCGCCTCGCGTCGAAAGCATATTCAACAAGCTACCTCCTGGAATGAACCCCAAGGATATGCTCAATCAGATATCCGATTCTTCCAAATTCGTCCAAGTCTCTGACACAGAAGCCCAGGCGACTGCCCCCAGTCCTCTCGGCGGCGAGTTAAACCAAACCCTGGTGCGAATCGAGAATAGATGGATCGACAAGATGCAGCTAGAAAGCATGAAAGCTGGGATAGAGCAAGCCAAGCCGACGGTGCAAGCGCTTGACGCCAAGCAACTCACGCGCAGCATCCGCCAAGGGCTTCTTGTGATGAACGCTTCCTTTGGTGGTCTTGCAAACGCAGAGTCACAGCAAGACGTCGACGATATCATTAAACTGTTAAAGAGTAGCATTCCGCAGCCGCCGGGTGGGCTCGGGGCTCCCGGATTCACTCAGTAGGCTTCACCTAGTTCGTTTCCTTGCGCTAGCTCAACAGAGGGGGCATGGTATAATCCCGCTCCAAACGGGTACGTTTTTGCTAGCAGGTTTGATAAGCAACGCTTGTACTTGCTCAAGCTAGCAACAGCGATCCGTTCTCACTCTGGAATGAATTAGATGTCCTCGCCAATCCCCATGCAGCTGTCTCGAATCATCATCAGCGAGATCAGCGATAACCAAGTGATTTATCTCAAGGAAATCGAGGGTGAGCGGCAATTCCCGATCCTGATCGGGATCTTTGAGGCAACCAGCATTGACCGCAGGGTTAAAGCCTCCGCCAGGCCACCTCGACCTCTCACTCACGACTTGGTCGTCAACGTCGCCGAGACGCTGGGAGGCAAACTGGAGAGTGTGATTATTTCCAGTTTGCAGGAACAAACTTATTTTGCACAGATACGAATTCGCCGGGGTAACGAGCTGATTGAAATCGATGCTCGCCCCTCTGACGCCATCGCTGTAGCAGTCACTTTTCAACCACCGCTACCCATCTTCGTCTCCGAAGAAGTTCTCGAGAAAGCATCCGGAAAGCCCTAATGCAACCCAACCAAGAGTCGATCGGTTTACCCAAGCGAATTCCTTTCAAGGTTGATATCGCCGGGATAATCGAGATCATGGGGACGTCCCTTTACTCGCATCCCAACACACCCATTCGCGAGTTGTTGCAAAATGCTCACGACGCGATCATGCGACGCCGCGCTCGCGATCTTTCTTACCAAGGAACGATTCGGGTCATTCAAAACCCCTCCGACAGCTCGTTAACGTTTGAGGACGATGGCATCGGATTATCCCCCAACGAAGCCGAAGAGTACTTGGGTACCCTGGGGTTAGGAATTACCGGACTCATCAAAAAGGGGATGAGTTCGGAATCGAATGAGAACACATCGGTCCCCAGCCGAAAGAATGGCAACAGTCTCATTGGACAATTCGGCATTGGTCTTTTTTCTGGCTTCATGTTGGCAGATCGCATCGTGGTCGAAAGTCTGCGATACGAGGGGGAGCAAGCGATACGTTGGGAAGCAGGAGCCGGCACCGATATCGAACTTTCCGAATCGACCAAGACCGAGCCAGGCACGCGGGTGACTCTCTTCTTGAAAGCCAACTACGGCGTCTTTGCAGACGACGCTGACTTGGTGGAAGAAAGCATCAAGCAATACGCTGATTTCTTGCCAATTCCGATCTATCTCAATGATTCGAAAGCGAGAGTGAACCTGATTCAAGCGGCATGGTTGGAAGCGACACCTGATGTCGAATCCATGGAGGAGGAATTGGCTTCTTACTTTGGAGAAACCCCTCTAGAGATCTTGCCACTGGGTATTGAAACCCCCGTCACAGTTCGAGGCGTTTTGTATGTCACGCCACAACGCACTCCAGGATTTGCAGACGAAGCGACCGTCGCGGTGAGCGTAAGGCGAATGGTCATTTCGCGGCACATTCGAGAGTTGCTTCCCAGCTGGGCTCCGTTTCTACGTGGCGTGTTGGAGTTACCCGATTGTTCGCCAACCTCGAATCGAGAAGATTTGGTACGGGACAACGCCTTTCTTTCGGTTTGCCAATTGTTAGAAGATGCTATCTACAAGCACTTTGAG
>JALOQS010000409.1 GCA_025459355.1 Pirellula sp. | reverse complement strand
ATAATTCGCACAAGCTTGTATGCCTTCTTCAATATGATGCGAAGCTAACACCTTTAACCCATTTAATCGTACGCCGTCAGCAAACATCTCTCCACTCGGCGCGGGCTTTTCAATCGCATCCACAATCGCCGGAAATATTGGCTTCAACTCTTCATAGTTGAGCCTTCCGTAGATCGAGCTAATCTGACTTCGTGCTTGGCCATCCTGGTTTTGTAATCCTTTCGAGATAGCTATACGCAATTTGTCCCGGTCGACTTCCTCAAGCGACTTTGTTGATTTTAGTAACTCAGTAAAGATCGCTTGCGAAACATATCGCTGGCGTTGGGCCCCGTACGATGATGTCCAACATTTCGGGCAACGCGGGCAACCCTGCTTTACCAATCGCTGCCAATGCCGAAGCAGCTCGCACGCGAACCCACATGTCTTCATCCTTGAGCAAATCCTGAAGTTTCGATACAGCCGGAGTTGCCTTGCCTCGTAACTCTTCTAGAGCCGTGCATCCTCCAACGCGGGCGTTAACCGAATCCGAACTTAGCATGGCTATGATCTCGGCTACCGGTGGCTCCTTGCGTCGTTTGATCGCTTCGGCCGCACGCTGCTGCACGATAGGAGACCAAGATGCCAATCGTTCGAGCAGCTCCTTATCTTCTAAGGAATCATAAAAGCTAGTCCGATCTTTATTGTCCCAGCCCCTGCCATCTGCGATAAGGCTTTGCACTTGTTCAGAAGATAGATTAGGGGTGATACTCGACACTCTTCCAGTTAAAGCGGTCTTTTTTAACGGCAACGCGTACGCCAGTAGATAAGCTCCGGTTGCATCCCAACCGTGGTAGCTATCGTGCTCTGGCTCTGGTGGACCTTGGTGAGTAAACGAACCATCCCAACTGCGGGCCAAATCGTGATACCAAGCTCCAAACTCATTGGTCCATGCACCGGTTGCATTCGGTCCCCCTAAGGCGATAGCTGGCATCGACCAAAGCATGTTGAAGTAATTTCCTGTATGCCCGCAATCTCGTTCGGCACCATGCGATGCGATCGCCATGCGAGTAAAGTACTCCGCTTTGTCCGCCTCACCAAGCAAAGTGAACAAGACAGCGGCCATACCACACTTGCCATTGTCCTCGTGTGTTTCCATCCAAGCGGGGTGATCTCCATAAGGTACAGCTCCTTTACCCGCGTAAAATCGTAACAACCTCGCGCTGAGCTCGACAGCATTCGAAACCTCGGGATCGTTTACGCCTGCATCACTTGCCAACGCCATTCCTATAGTGAGCACTAGACCCGGTGAATTCATCATCCCGTAGCCTCTGAGCCGTCCATCGGGCAGTGCAAAGGTGTGTCCCCACGACCCCACAGCGCTTTGGCCGCTGGCTGCATCCAATGCCAGTCGCCTTAGGCCAGGCAAGACCGATTCATCTCCCGTGACCGTGACATACTCAGCGAGAAAGATCATGACGTATCCGTAGTACCAAGTGCGAAAATCGCGAGTGGAAAATTTGGCTGCCCACGCCGCTTCGCGTGCAACTAGTGCGTCATAAGCTGGGTCGCCGCTGGCCAGGAGAGCTAGAGCGTTCAAGGCCCGAGGGATCGCGTCCTCCGATTGTGCGTAGTCTGGCTTTGACATTCGAGCCACGAGTGCTTTGAGACCACGCTCTAGAATCCGCTGCGATTTGGAACATTGATAGGGGGCCATTGCACTAAAAGAGCCCAGCACTGGGAGCACGATTTCTACCTCTTCGGTCACTCCATCTCGCCAGCGAGTCAGTCCTAGTTTGCCGCCACCTGATTCCGTTTCAGCAGTGGTAATCGCACGTCCGAATTCGGTGCGAGGATCGTACGAGAACGCTTGTCCGGCTACACCTAAGATAACATCTCCGACCGCCAGGATTCCGTCGGCTGGTGAACCCTTTGCCACTGAGGTGATTCGTATCTGGCGAGCGTCGGTGGTGACCAGTTTGTCGCAATACATCCAGCCACGCAGTCCAGTTGGTCCTAGATTCCAATCATGTTTCGCGTTTTCGGGGATGGAGTCTCCTTTGGTGAAGTCGGGGATGGCCTGCAGTTTGTTAGGTGGTGCAGCGGTTAAACCATTCGCCGCACCGAACATGGTCGTGAGAACAAGGCAGACGATTCGAATATGCATTGGAGTCATTGGTTTCGTGGTAGGGCATTGGTTGGCAAGGTCAAACGTGAGTTCAGGGCCGGTGTGATTGTAGTCGAAACGTTTCGATAAGAACCTAATCGTTTGCGATGAAACTGGTTTTTGAAGAAAATTGAGTTCGGTTGCTTGCGATCCGCAAGCATTGTGATTGGAGGGCTACCAAACGCGCGTTAGGTCTACGATTGCATAGGGAGAGGTTTTCATCGAGATGGACTCGTTCTCGGTCTGTTCAACATACACCCCGTCGACCAAGATGAGTTGCAAGACATCGTGATTTTCAGGTGAGACAATCCAATATTCCGGGATGCCCGCTGATTCGTAGAGCTTTCGTTTCGTCTTAAGATCGTGGTCCGAATTGGAGGCCGATAAAATTTCGACCACTAAATCAGGAATACCAAGGATCTTTGTTGGAGTAAGAATGTCATACCGCTGCCGCATTACCACTACAAGATCGGGCTGCACAATGTCGTGATTTGATAGCTGTAAATCGACCGGCGCATCAATGACTTTACCGAATCTTTTGATCTCTATTTGTGTGTACAGTTGAATTTGAATATGGCGGGAAAGCTCTTGGTGATAGAGGTTGGGCGCAGGATTTACAAAATGTTCTCCATTAACTATTTCGTGTTTTTTGTCATCCTTGGGGATAGCCGCGTAGGCCTCATAATCCCATTGACCTTGCTCGGTAGAAATCGACATAACACGGTTCTCATAACTTGATCGACAACTCACTTCTTCACTGGGGCTTCATTGTAGTACCGCAAGCCTAACCGAGCAATAAAAAGGTATAGTAGGTTGCACAGTGATTCTGCGCCGGCGCTCAGCGCAGGGCGATGCCTTTCGTTTAACCGCACGCCCAGCGATCCTGCGCTGGCGCTCAAGGCCGGGGACGATCGCGCGAGTAAGTGAGCGTGGCTGACTGGTGAACGCTCAACGCAGGGCGTTGCCATTCGTTTAACCGCACGCCCATCGGGCTGCGCTGGCGCTTTTTGAAGTTGCGCGTTTTGGCCGCATTTCGTACTCGTACTCAATGAAATGGTACTCATACTCGTACTCGAAAACTACAAATCGAGTACGAGTA
>JALOQS010000408.1 GCA_025459355.1 Pirellula sp. | reverse complement strand
GCCCCTTTTGTTTCCAAGCAATAGCTCTGTTGCTGTAAGCCATTCGATTGCGTGGATTGATCTTTAACACCTCGGAAAAATCAGCAATCGCTCGATCGTTATCGCCCGACTTTTGCAACAATACACCACGAATGAGATGGAGCGTCTCATCTTTCGGCTCACGATCTAACAACTTAGAAAAGTGAGAGATTGCCTCAGTCAATGGCAGAACGTCCGCTCGTCGTACCCAACCAGATTTACGGTTGGCGACCGCAAGCCAATCTCCGTCCACCTTACTAGCGACAAACGGAAACCCTCGCGGCAGCGTTTCCAAATCCTCCGTGCCAACGCGAATCGAGGTTTGCTTGACCACGACCATGAGTTGCCCAATCTCGTCAGCACGAGACGAGGAAGCCCCAAGCCACAAGCAATACGCAAGGGCGAGGCCGCAAAAACCGGCGAGTCTAGATAGACTTAGTTGTCTAAACAAAATGAATCCTGTGTATCAACACGGAAAGGAAGGAGGCAGAAGCTCTGGACATCTGCCCCACGGGTTGACTAATTCGGCAGGATTGTAGTTAAGAAAATTGAGCCTTACTATTGATGTGAATTCGGAATTAACACGTTCTTAACAATCCGAGTCCAAACCTTCACAAATCGAGAAGCCACCGCAAAAAAGATTGGGATTTTATCCGCGATCACGACCTACGGGCTTATTTTTTCGAGTCCTAGCTGGCAGAACTGAAGAGCTCCGACACGGAGTGGATCCAAAACTCAAGACCTTTAAAAAACGACTCCCGTAGCGAGCCGGTTTCGTAGTAGTGGAAACAAAAAACGGGAATGTACAAAACAGAAGAGACCAATATCGCGAATGCCAAGGCCCAACCCAATTTGCTAAATTCCATCGTGTCGATGCACACAAAGACTCCGAGGACTCCGAACACAACCAGTACCGCCCCAATTACGAACGCCTTCAAGCCATTACTCATTTTCGTCGCCACCCCCATTTCTTTGCGAATCGATCGGGACGATGTCTTTGTCTCAGTCTTTGTCTCACGGCCGAATCATTACTCCTGCTAGGCGCTGCCAAATCGCTAGGCGCTGCCAAATCGAGAGATGACATTTGCCATCTCTTTAGCTCGATCGCAGCGTTCGGATAGCAACCGATTTACTAACGAATGCTGGTTGGCTTCTGGCTGATTTTGGCTCACCTTCCATTTTCCTTGCCATCGTAGCACTTCGAATTCCAGGCCTACGATGCCGGAGAGCATTCGATCGATATAGGTTTCCGGTGCATCGGTCACTCGCCATGGCTCGGTCTGCGACGCTTCCATTTGGTCGGTCATCATGGTGACGATTTCGAGCAAACGTCCAGGCTCTTGTATGGCGTGTAGCTTACAAGTCGCATGGACGACGACATAATTCCATGTCGGTACAACTTTGCCTCCGTCGGTCTTAGTTGCATACCAATTCGGCGAAACGTAAAGCGATGGGCCTTGAAAGATGACGAGCACTTCTTCGTCGGGCCGAACTCTCCAAAGATCATTCCCTTTCGCGACATGTCCCAGCATGCGAACCGCAGGATGGAAACTCGGATCGAGAATCAATGGTACATGTTCGGCGCACAGCACTTTATCGCTTTGATAAACGATAGTCGCCAAGGGAAACTGATCGATCAAATCGCGAATGACCTCAGGGCGATCTTCTTGAAAGTGCGATGGCGAATACATGAAAGGAATACAAGAAAACGGGTCGACAGATTCATTGCCTTATAAGCAACCGGCGACCAATATACCATGGTTCCTGTTTCACCACACGAACGGCTTTTCTCTTGTGGTGTTTTGTGCCCCTTGTGGCTGAACATTCTTATCTACATCGCCGGATGGTGCCTAACGGGAGCTCGTGCTTCCATGTCTCTCAATCGAAAAGGAAGCACCTCGTGCTGAATTCTCTGAGGTCAAGTGCGAGGACCTTCATGATAAAGATTCCTTCGCTGTAGTGGGTGGACTTGGTTGTGACCGTTGATATTATCGCGACGCGAAATCACGTGTCTGAATCGTCCGATTTAAATGAATGACGACACACACCTGGGACTTGTATGGATTCTTTCACTTTGAGGTCGAGCCGGAAAAACTCTTGAGGAACTCTTGGTCTTCGATATTTAAGCGATCCATAGGTACTGCGATGACCTGACCATCCTTCTTACGTAAACTCACTGTTCCCTTATCGTCGTCAACGTCTTCGACAACCGCTTCCACAGAGAACTTACCTGTCTTATCTTTGAAGGTTCGATACTTCACGGCCTCTTTCCGAACCGAGGATTCCTCTTGGCTGGTTTCTAGAAAGTCTCGCAGTACGATAGCAGGTACCGCAAACCCCGCGCCTTCGATATTTCCTTTCAGCGTAACCAAACCGATCACTTGTCCAAATTCATCAAACATAGGACTACCAGAGCTTCCAGGATTTACGGGCGCATCGGTTTGGATGAACATTTCTCCATCGATCTCGCGACGAGGATTGCTGACGATACCAGTAGTCATCGATTGATCCAGAACCGCGGAACCGAGCCCGGGACTGCCAATTACTGTTACCGGCTCCCCAATTTCGGTTTGTGGTCGAATCGAAATTTCTACCGCCAGTACATTTCGATTTACATCGGCCTTAAGAATGGCAAGATCCTTTTTCGGATCGCTTCGAATGACCTGTGCGTTCGCGGTTTGTTCCTTGCCGTTGTCGTCCTGAAAACGAATCTGTATTTGCTTTGCAGAGCTAATCACATGTTCATTTGTTAACACATATCCGGTCTGTCCTACAAAAAAGCCAGTACCAATCCCGCTATTGGTACTGATGGACACAACAGAGGGGAGGGATTTTCGCCCGATCGTTCGAGGAGTTAACGACTCGCCTGTCTTGGGTGGGATCTTTAGAGACGTAAGCAGCCCTCGGGG
>JALOQS010000407.1 GCA_025459355.1 Pirellula sp. | reverse complement strand
ATGGCCATAAAGATATTCTGACTCCAGTAGGCCGTAACTCCCAATATAATGCCGAGCACGGTGGCGACGGCTACGTAGCCTCGGCTCAGCGGGTGTACGATTCCGAACATGAGTGAGGCAAGAAAAATCGCGAATGCAATCCCGCCTGTCCCCAACACTTCGAGCTCGCGGATCAGTGTTCCTTGTAACCAACCACGGAACAAAAGCTCCTCTCCGACACCTGCCGAAAGGCTTAATGCGATCAAGTGCCAGACGTTGCAGCCACGGAGTAGTACGCTCAAATGCTTTTCTGCAATCTCCGATGCATCCTGTACCCATCGGAACCGAAAGACTTCCAGCCCGTGGACCATGACCACCATGCCCAAGCCGATCGCGAAGCCCCCCGCCAACCCCGCTCCTAGTCGAGCGTATTCGGTGACTTTGGGCATCGTCTCGTGCGGATGAACCCCGCCGAACAATGCCAAAAACACTGCCAGCAGACCAATTCCCAGTTCGAACATGGCTGCCATGAAGAACTGCTGGTGATTTGGTGAGTCTTGTTGCATCGTTAGCAAGTTCAAATGGGAAATGGGAAACCCAGAATTGGAATCTAAGGCTCTGTTATTGACAACCCATTCACTCTAGGATTCGATCAACTGAAGCGACGACTTGTTGAGCTGGAAGGCTGCTTCTTTGCCATTCTCAAAGGATACTCGGGCCATTTTCCGGGCCCCTTTTCCGTCGATCATCTCCACTTGGCCAATACCGTATTCCGGATGCCTCACAATAGAACCAATCTCGAATAGCTCAACCTCGATCCCCTCTTTGGTGGTTGCAGATTGAAGCATAGCGGCTGAGCGGAGTCCCATTGCAGGGAGCTTCTTTTTGAGTTCGTTTAACTTGTTAGCAACTTCGCGATTTTCCGGATTCCCTCCAAAGTCATTCTCTTCTCCCATGTTCGGCGTGCGAGACGAGCCTCTTGGCTCTTGATCAGATTGATCCGGATTGGATAACAAAACCGTTTTTCGTTTTTTGCCTCCCCCGAGTCCGGTCGAAGTGAATTGTGGAGCGTCGTCGAATGGTTGGAATTCCGATTCGAACTCGCTGTCAAACGAATCGAACTGGTCCGTGTTGAAATCGTCTTCTGCAAAATGGAAATCGCTCTTGTCGATCTTCTCCATTTCACCGCGGGGCAATTCCATGAGGAATGGACTGGCGGGTGAAACGCGGTGACTGGCGAACCCACGCTGCTTGGCCATGCTGAGCTGCAATCGATTTTTGGCTCGCGTGATTCCAACGAAAAACAAACGACGTTCTTCTTCCAATTGATTCGGATCGTCTTTGGTCCTAATGTGAGGCAAGACACCATCTTCGAGAGCGATGATAAAAACGTTGTCGTATTCGAGACCTTTGGCCGCGTGCAAGGTCATCAAGGTTACTTTGTTCTCGGCGTCCGTTAAGTTATCGATATCGCTTGAGAGAGTGATTTGCTCCAGGAATCGTTCCAAACCGTTCCCTTCATTATCCGGTTCTGAGTCGACATGGCTGGCATCCGATTTGAGTTCGTTGATGTTGCCGACAATACTGTCATCGGGCGATTCTGTTTTTCGGGCTGTGATGTAGTCGATATAATTGGTGGCTGAAAGGATGTATTCGATCATGGGCAATAATCCATCTCGTTGTAGCTCTACCAAGTCATGATAAATCTTTAGAAACTGTCGAGCTCCCTCGGTTGCCTTCTTGCTTAGCAACTTGCCATCAACGGCAGCTCGTAGGGCAACAAGCATTGGAATTTCGCGTTGCTTGGCAAGCTCGGCTACTTTTGCCAGAGTTTTATCCCCGAGTCCACGTGTTGGCACGTTGATGATGCGATCAAACGAAACATCATCGGTAGGATTGTTCACCAGTCGCAGATAGGCTAGGAGGTCTTTGATTTCTTCGCGTTGATAAAAGCGGAATCCACCGATGAGCTGATAACCGAGTTTTCGTTTCAGTAAGGCTTGTTCTAGCAGCCGGGACTGCGCGTTGGTTCTGTAGAGAATGGCGAAGTCTTTTCCTTTAGCACCGTTTTCTAAAATCTCCAGGGCGATCGACTGAGCGATTTCGTCTGCTTCATCCCGATCGGAGACGTAGGTGCAGAAACGAACGGCTGCACCGTCTTGGCGTTGAGGTTTCAAGATCTTTGCTTTTCGACGCGTATTACATGCGATGAGGCTGTCTGCAACCGACAATATCTGAGGAGTGCTGCGATAGTTGTCTTCTAGCCGAACCGTTACCGCTTGAGGATAATCGCGTTCAAAGTTCAAAATGTTGCTGATGTCGGCTCCTCGCCAACTGTAGATGGATTGGTCAGGATCGCCAGTCACATTGATGTTCGGAAAGTCTAGCGATAGACCACGCACGATCAGATATTGCGCGATATTGGTATCTTGGTATTCGTCGACGAGAACGTATTTGTGCTTCTCATCGAGCTCTGCTCTCAAATCAGGATTGTTGCGCAGGATGCACGCCGTGTGCATAAGAAGATCATCAAAGTCGACCGCATTGTTCTGTTGAAGGACTTTCTGATAGGCAGGGTAAAGTTTGCTGATAACCTTGTCTTGTGCCCCGCCCGACATGCCTTCGAACATCTCGGGGCTGATGGCTCGATTCTTGAGAGACCCGATTCTTCTCGCCAGATCTCCCACATTGAGATGGGTGGTCGAAACATTGGCGATATCGATGGCTTTTTTGAAAGCTTTGGATGCGTCGTCGGCATCAAAGATCGAGAAGTTGGGGGAGAGGCCGGCGGTTTCACCAAATCGTCGTAAAAATCGAACGCAGTAGCCGTGAAACGTCCCCATCCAAACCGGAGCGTCCCCCACCATGGATGAGACTCGTTTCTTCATTTCGCTCGCGGCTTTATTCGTAAAGGTTAGAGCTAGAATCGAGTAGGGCGAGACTCCTTGTTCGAGCAAGTGAGC
>JALOQS010000406.1 GCA_025459355.1 Pirellula sp. | reverse complement strand
TCACTTCTTGAACAAGTCGGTGCAACGAACCCGCTCGCCCTTGCCACGCTAGCGTGGGCTCATCATCGCGCTGGTGAGCAAGATTTAGCGGTGGAAACTCTAGGCCAATTAAGATCAACCAACTTGGAACGTGATGTCGCCTTTTTTGTTGCACGCATCCAAGAATCGCGTGGCGAAAAAGAGTTAGCGAAAGCCTTTTACGACGCGATTGAAAAAAGCAAAGGTGATTTCTATCATCAAGCCAGAATGCGGAAGGAATGAAATCCCCCGTTCTGTTGCCACACAGCCGATGCGACACAGCCGGTTGGCTTAATTCGGCGCCGCTCATGCACAATCGCTACAATCCGCAAAGACTATCAGGCATTAATTTATTGGTCGTTGTTTTTCTAAGCGCACCCGAAGTGACTGGATAACTGAGCTAGGAATCAAGTATCGGGAATACTTTTCTTCGTCAGTTTAGAATCGTGGTTAGCGTACTGTGAAAGCCCTTCAGTTCCAATTGAGCAAACTACAGCAGTTCGATGGTTTGGCCCTTGCGGCTTGGCTAAGCGTAGGACTCCTGTTGCTCGTACAGTTCCCCAATCAAAGTCCGTTCAATCCGCAAACAGTTTGGCCGGTGAGCACGACGGGTTTAGCTTCTTGCTTGGCCCTTTCGGAACTGCGTCGTCGTCGCGCGGAAAAAAAGGTTAATGTCCTGCAGGCAGAATCGACAACCGACCCACTCACGGGAGTCGGTAATCGACGTTGGTTAGATATCGAGATAAAGCAAAGGGTTGCACAGCTAAGACGACAGAATGCTCCCTTCTCGACGCTGCTCGTCGACATTGATCACTTTAAAGCCATCAACGATCGATTGGGGCATGATGCGGGAGACGCGGTTCTCGTCGCTGTGGCCAAAGAACTACGCAACACGCTCCGTGATATGGATGTCATCTGCCGTATTGGTGGAGAAGAGTTTGTGATTGTACTGCCAGGCACCAACGCGGATGCTGCCGCCTTGGCCAGTGAACGATTGAGAACTGCTATCGAATCGGCCAGCTTTCCGTTCCATAACAAAATCATCCCGGTCACTGTTAGCATTGGAGTCACGGCTGCGTGTGCTTCCGATACGAAAGAGACAATGCTTAAGCGAGCAGACGAAGCGTTGTATGCAGCCAAACGCTCGGGACGCAACCGATGTTTCATCATGGACTCTACGTCGTCCCGATGTGACCATGTACTCGATAAACAGCGATCCAGGGCCACTCTAAGCTGCGCCCAAGCCGCCATACCATGCCCCAATCTATGTTAGCCAAGCCGGCTTCAAAAGATCTCGCCTAAAAGATCTCGCCTAGAGGATCATTCGCAGACGATCGGCATTAAGGGCGCTGGGCATTGAGGAAGACGGGCATTGAGGAAGACGGGCATTGAGGAAGACGGGCATCAAGGAAGACGGGCATCAAGGAAGACGGGCATCAAGGAAGACGGGCATCAAGGAAGACGGGCATCAAGGAAGACGGGCATCAAGGAAGACGGCCCGAAAGGGCGATGCCTAGTGCCGCAGCTTAGAGAATTTTGGATTGGCGACTGATGATTGAAGATTGGTAAGACAAAGACAGAACGCAATCCGATCTCTTGGTGAGATCGGCGACACGGAAATCCAACCTTAAATCGGCAATCTTAAATCGTAAATCTTAAATCCCTCGCTCACGCTGCGGGTTGGGATTTCGGGGATTCTCCAATCAAGGTTATCTCCAAAGTTGTGGTACTAGTAATGAGGAGGGCGGTCATCGGCAAGAGTGCGGGGGCTGCGATCTGACTCGATGAGCCCCTGCAAACTGGAGTTGAGTTTCGAAACCGATTGCCTTAACAACTCGAGCTCCTTCTGCTGATTGAACACCACTAAGCTCAACTCGTCATAAGACTTTTGCAAGTGAGTGACTACGAATTCCAAGGTTTCTAATCGTTTCGGGTCATCGTTCGACATGTTTGCTATCAGTTCAAAAGTGCGTGCTCAGCGAAAACCGAGAACTTAACGCAATAACGCTTTAGGGGCAATTCCCGGCAATCAACGACAAATTAAAGAATCTGAGAGTTCGAACTCGATGCGATGCCCTTTTTTGCAGTCCTTCTCGACGTAAAACGGAATCCAGCTGATCCCGCTTGCCAGGTTAACCAATCCAAGGCACGGTTGAAATCAAAGCGACGCCTGATATCTTTACCGATGTGGCACAGGCTTTAGTGCTCCCCGAACGTTCAAACGGAGCGACGCATGGGGCATCGTTAATGATCGGCCGCATTGTCTGTGCTTATTAAGTTCCTTCCGTGAGTAGTTCGGGATCAAGGAGGTTGCCATGGCTGCGAGTGGAAAGAATCGATCGGCAAAAAAGAAGCATTTCCAGACCGGTGGCAAATCGCCGGGCGGTTCATCGTTGGGTGGTGCATCACTGGGTGGTGCATCACTGGGTGGTGCATCACTGGGTGGTGTCGGTGTGGCTACCGCTGGAGTTGTCGGCGAAGCACCTGAACTGGCTTTGCTCGATCATAAACCGGTACCCAGGGAGGGCGAGCAAGTCGAGGATGTGGCCATATTCGCTTCTCAGGCGAGGCAACAGTTAAGTGCAGAGTTGCAAACAGAAGCAGCTTTAGTAGCCGATTCGCTCGATAAAATTCATCGTGGTTGCTTTGAGTCAGCGATGGCGGACGTCAAGGGAATCCCTGCCAGCAGCCCTTACGCGGATTGGAAATTGTTTGTTCGCGGGTACATTGCGTTTTGCCAACGCGACTTGAGCACTGCCCAACGCAATTGGGAGAGGCTTGAGCCCGAGCGGCGAGCTTGTAGGGTGGCCAAATCATTGCTTAACGCGAGTGCTCCACCAGAGCAGGTCGGCACCTCAGTCAATCTTGAGGACAAGCCAACCTGTAATCTTGCCGTTGCTAGCAGCTCTGAGGAATTGCTTCGTCAGTTTCTATCGTGCACTGGTCCCCTAGTTGCGGCCAGGCGTATCGCAGATGCACTTAACATCAAAAACGCTTCCGCTTTTTCGGTAAAGCAAGCGAAATTGCTGGAGGGGTTTTCGAGCACCTATCGACGAGCTTATCCGGACTTCGTGAATTCGTTTTTGCAGAGTATTGTCCGCATCATCGCTAGACAACCGAGGGGAGGAGTTTTGAACGAGCTCCTGAAACTCGCAACGGCTCCCGACTTCGATCCGAAATGGAATTTGCTGCAATCGTTCCTCGCCAAGAGGAGCGAACAAAGCGAACCGTCATGCGAGACGTACATTAAAGCGTATCTCGAAACAGATCTCCCCCTGGTGAAAAGCTTGACCGAGGAGGTTCGATCTGCACTCAAGAGTATCTGTTTGTTCGAATTGGGGAAAATTCGATTGATATACAGCATGAGACAGGCGGTCATGGATCGCATGAGTCCGATCTCAATTTGCAGAAAGATTGGAGGAGACGATGGACACATACTACTTGCCAAAGCGATCGAAGCTTATCCAAAAAATCGCGAAGCCCACGTCGAGTTGATTCGGTTTCTGGATACGTTTAACAATTTGGAAATGCAATTAGGTGAAGAGACTGATGGCAGAGAGGTATTTGAAGCGAAGGCCAATTTTGTTAAGCATTTCCCCAACGAAGTGGAAACAAAACTATGGCTCATAGATTGGTACTTCGATCACGACGAAACCGATAAAGCAAAAAGTTTAGTCGAAACGATTGATTTCAGCCAAACCGAAGCACCAATCGTCAAAGCGGCCAAGTGGAAGCTTCTCATCAGCGAGGCTTTTTACGCCGCGAAATACAAATCGATGCAGTTAACCGCGCTCCAGTCGTTGGAGCAAACGGGCAATTGCTGGCCTGCTTGGTTGCCTAGGTATTATTTCGATTATTTCCAGGCAGCATTGGATTTGCGAGTTGGTCGAAAGGAAATTTTTGAAAAGAGAAGTCGTGAGCTTGCCTCGGTGCACAGTCTCCCCGACCACGTACATAAACTACTACTCTATGTTTCGTGTTCGTTAATGAGTGTTCCAGCCAAGGAGACGAAAACGCTCAAGGAAGAGTACACGTCGATTGACATTCGCAAATTACCATTTGAAGCCAAATTAGACTTGGCCGCCATCTTTTGGGATCTGTATCGATCCATCATTAGCAACAAGATTTGTGCAACGCTCAGCCAAAAGATTTCCAAGGAGATTCAGTCGGCATTGTACATGCTGAAGAAACTGCCCAGCGAGCGTAGTCGGGTAGCGGCCTTGGAGTGGGTCATGATGAAAAGTCCCATCAATAGCGCAGTAGCTGGTTTCGTGCGGCTCATCAAAACCAATCCGACGAATCCTCACATGATTTACTTACTCACTCAATTCGCAGAAGAGTTCCAAATCGACATCGAAACGGCCTGCTTGAGGGACAGGCGTAGCACTCTCGAAAAAGCCCTCCCCTTGGAATCAGACGCCTTTTGGTACTATCAATACAAACAAGCTCTTCTGACGCTATCGTCGGTTATCGCAGG
>JALOQS010000405.1 GCA_025459355.1 Pirellula sp. | reverse complement strand
CATCGAAAGTGGCCGAGTATTCAGCCACCCTCAAGGCATGGATACTCTATTGTGCAACGCATCCTCGCACAGTCGGTGAGTTCTTTGACAAAGATCGGAGCACAATCACATGGTGGTATGGCAGGGGGATTGATCGCTATGCTAGTGGCGTTCATGCACCGATCAAGTTGAATCCGCGAGCAAGAAAGCTTCTCGACTGATAAATCTGAGTTTAAAGCCATCCGGCAGGCCGAGAGCTTTGACGG
The DNA here is from genome assembly GCA_025459355.1 of Pirellula sp. GTDB lineage: Bacteria > Planctomycetota > Planctomycetia > Pirellulales > Pirellulaceae > JBKCUI01. The sequence goes on along the minus strand of JALOQS010000405.1, from coordinate 3,060 downwards.
ATTCGTGCCAGTCTGACGGGTCTCGTTGCCTCGCCCACTACGAAAAACCGAGATCCATGATCTCAAATCCCATAAAACACGGTCGATCGGGGACACCTAATCGGAGAGTTAGGGAGAAGAATCGAAAATCCATGTTTTTTCGATGTTTTGTCAGTCAGTGCGGCCGAGAGGACTTGAACCTCCAAGGGATTGCTCCCACTAGCACCTCAAGCTAGCGCGTCTGCCAATTTCGCCACGGCCGCATGGTTCCCCAGCTAATTCGCCAGAGTTCGGAGAAGTTTATTGCGTTACTCAAACTCGTCAAGCCGTCTTGTCGAGCTCTCGGATGATCGCAACCGCCCGCTCTATATCCGCTTTGCTCACATCCAAATGGGTAACCAATCGCACGTTTTTCGCACTTATCGGAAAACATCGCAGCCCCTTGGCCATGGCCAATTCACTAAACCGAGCCGCGTTTCCCCAATCCGCCGACACGCTAAAAATCACGATGTTCGTTTCAGGCTCGGTCCCCACAAGCTGGAAATGGTCCGTCTTAGCAATGCCCGCAGCTAGGATCTTCGCATGCGCATGATCCTCAGCCAGCCGCTCGACATTGTTTTCCAAAGCATACAGGGCTGCTGCTGCCAAGAAACCGGCTTGACGCATCCCGCCCCCAAACAGCTTTCGGGCTCGCCTCGCTTTTCTTACAAAATCGGCAGATCCGGCAAGGCACGATCCAACCGGTGCTCCCAACCCCTTGCTAAAACAGACGCTTATCGAGTCAAAATGTTCGCAGTACTGCTTGGCCGATACGCCCGTGGCAACCTGTGCATTGAATAATCGTGCACCATCCAAATGAGTCGCCAGTCCTTGGGCTTTCGCAATACCGCAAAGTTCATTTACCAACGACAACGGGTACACGCTCCCGCCTCCTCGATTGTGCGTATTCTCCAAGCAGAATAGCCGGCTTCGAACCGAGTGATCATCCTCTTTGCGAATAACCCCCTCAATCTGATGAGGTGCCAATAAACCACTAACGCCCTCGATCGTTCTTGCGACCAGCCCGCTCAACTGGGCAAAGCCTCCTTGCTCGTACTGATAGACGTGACACTGCGCCTCGCAAATAAACTCATCACCGGGCAAACAATGACATCTCAAAGCAATTTGATTGGTCATCGTTCCGCTAGGCATGAAGATGGCCGCCTCTTTGCCTAGCAACTCGGCCGTGCGTTCTTGAAGTGCGACCACAGTCGGATCGATGTCGATTACGTCGTCACCCACCCTGGCACTCATCATGGCGTCCAACATTCGAGAGCATGGTTTGGTAACGGTATCGCTTCGTAAATCGATCATAGGTCGTTAGTAAGTAAGTGAAATCAAGATTTGAGTCACACGGATGCAACGGATATGATCGATATGCTAGCAATATTGACCCTAATTTGCGAACCACTCGCGAGTGAACAATTGTCGCTTCGGGGGTTGTCTTCCTATCAGACGGCTTGAGTTTTCGCCCCTTTTTGGCTTATAACAACCGTTTGGCAGATTAAAAACAACCGAGAGGGGAAGATGGATTTTCCTGTGGCAAAAACTGAAAAAGACGAGACGGAAACGAATGGTTCCCAATCGGGACTAAACTACAACTCGCGAATTCTGATCGTAGGGGCCGGTATGTCCGGTATGCTCTCGGCCATGCGTCTGATGCAGAGCGGCTATACAAACATCACCATCTACGAAAAGGCTAACGAAGTCGGTGGGACGTGGCGGGATAACACTTATCCTGGTCTACGATGTGACGTGCCCTCTCATATGTTTACCTACTCCTTCGAGCCGAATCCGGAATATAGCCATCGGTTTCCACAAGGCAGCGAGATTCAATCGTATCTACTTCGGGTCGCCAAAAAGCACGAACTCTATCGAATGATTCGATTCAGCCACGAAGTCGAATCGACCAAGTTTATCGCCAATCAATGGCACGTAAAAACAACAACAGGAAGCACCGATGTGTTCGATGTTGTGATCTGTGCTACGGGTGTACTCCACCATCCTAAGTATCCGGAAATCCCTGGCCGTGAATCCTATCAAGGGGAATCGTTTCATACGGCGTGCTGGAACCATAACGTCGACTTGCAGGGCAAGCGTATCGCGGTCATCGGTACAGGTGCTACAGCTGTTCAAGTCGTCCCGGAGTTGCAACGTGTAGCTGGCCACCTAGTGGTCTTTCAGCGAACGCCGCATTGGATCTTTCCCATGCCGAACAAAAGCTACACGGAAGATGACAAATCTCGCATCCGTCAATCTCCAAGCTTGGCCAAAAAGCTACGCGATCGTTACAGCATGATCTTTCGATGGACGTTCACGCGTGCCGTTGTCGGGAACAAACTATTGGTTTGGATGTTGAAAGCGTTTTGCAAGAGCCATTTAACGCGCAAAGTACACGATCCCGAATTGCGAAAAAAACTAACTCCCGATTACGAATGTGGCTGCAAACGATTGGTCTTCGGCAAAGGCTTTTACCAAGCTCTCCAAAAGCCAAATGTTTCATTCGTTACCGAGGGAATTACCAGCATCGAGCCAGATGGAATTGTCGCCGCTACAGGGCAAAAGTACCCTGTTGATGTGATCGTTTACGCCACAGGATTTCATGGGCATCAGTACATGCGCCCCATGAAAGTGATTGGCCGCGAAAACAAAACTCTCGATGAAGCGTGGTCGGGTGGCGCTATTGCGCATCGCTCCACCTCGGTGCCAGGCTTCCCCAATTTCTTTTTGATCTTTGGCCCGTATAGCCCCATAGGAAACTATTCAGCGATCTCGGTCGCCGAGGTTCAAGTTGGTTACATCGTGCAACAGTTAGAGTTGCTTCGCACACAAGGTGCACGAACCATCGAGCCCAAAGCGGAAGTGGTCGATCAACTGATTGATCGCATGACTGCAGCCATGAAAAAGACAGTGTGGCTAGCAGGTTGCAACAGCTGGTATCTAGACGATCACGGCAGGCCGACTATGTGGCCATGGACGTTTGAACGATATGCGAGCGAGATGGCTCGCCCGCAACCGAATGAATTTCATACGTCTAAAGCC
>JALOQS010000404.1 GCA_025459355.1 Pirellula sp. | reverse complement strand
AACTTGCTCCAAAACCTCGCCGCTTCCACAATCTCTGTCGCTGCTAAATGATCAGGATGCGCATCTAACCAATATGGGGCAAAGATCCATTTCGGTCTGGTCAAACGAAACAGTCCTGCTAGATGATGCCGCCGCTCTAACGTATGTTCAAGCGAACGATTGGGCCAACCAAGATTGTATCGCCACGGATTGCCTAACGCTCGATTGGCAACAAGCGTCTCGGCAGCTCGTATCTCCGGGCTGCCATGTGGAGTCGGCTCGCCATTGGTTAAGTCCACTATGCCGACATTAAGCCCCTGTTTCATCAGCTTGGCAATCGCTCCCCCCATCCCAAGCTCCGCATCGTCCGGATGTGGGGCGACGACCAGAATATCAAGTGGCCGTTCCAACGGAGGAAGATTTGGGTAAGTGCTGGTGCTCATTGCCTCGTGCGATGCTCCCTATTAGCGTTGATTCATGGTGTCGAATTGCGGACTATCGAATTGCGGACCAATTGCTCATCAATATGATACAGGATTCGCTCCGCGACATGGGACTTTGATCCGCTGGCGTGCTCCAACGTCTCCCCGGTACGCATAATGATCTCTACATTGTTTGTTTCGGAATTCATGGCCTCTGCAGAATTCGAGACGATCATATCGCATGCCTTGCGTGACATTTTGACAATGGCACGGAATCTGACATCCTCTGTTTCCAGAGCAAAAGCGACCACCCATTGATGCGGCTTCTTACTGCTGGCAAGCGTGGCGACGACATCCGGCGTCTCGACTAACGAAAGCTGCAAACCATCTCCCGTCTTGGCCAATTTGTGCGATGCGATCTGAACAGGCATGTAATCACACGGAGCTGCAGCGCCGATTAAACCGTCAGCTTTGCTAAACGCCTCTTCGGTTGCCTCGAGCATCTGCTGTGTTGTGATAACTTCAATCACTTTTGCTTGAGCGTTATAAGCAACCTGGACCGGCCCTGTAATGACCGTGACCTGATGACCTAGAGCGATCGCGGCATCAACCAACGAGCTCCCCATCTTGCCACTAGACGAGTTGGTCAAGTAGCGAACGGGATCTAAGTACTGCCGCGTCGGTCCAGATGTTATGACGATGTGTGCCACAAATCACTCGGGAGAAGTGGAAGTTAAAAACGGCTTGACGAAATCGAGAATGGTTTCGGGCTCAGCCATGCGGCCCGCACCCTGACGCCGACATGATAACCAACCAATCTCCGGACCAACCAAATGAACCCCATCCAACCGTAACTGCTCAACGTTTCGCTGAACGGCTGGCTTCTCCCACATCGGTGTGCTCATGGCCGGTGCCATCACGACAGGGCACTCGACGTTTAAGTACAACGTGGATAGCAACGTATCGGCGAGCCCCAGCGCACAAGCCGCCATGACGTGCGCCGTTGCTGGCGCTACGATTAATAACTTGCAATCTTGGGCCAGCTCTATATGCGGCCCAAGCGGAAATCTCGAATCGAACGGATGAATGACTGGCTGCGAATTACAGAGCGCTGAAAAGGTTGCCGGTCCAACAAATTGTTGTGCGGACTCTGTCATGACTACAGAAACGGCTTCACCTAGTTGAACCAACCGACTAACCAGAGCTGCGGTCTTGAAAGCAGCGATCCCACCAGACACTCCGACTACGATTCGCCCCGTCATGTCGCGTCTCCTTTTGCAATGTCTTGTTGTGCCCCGCCCTCTTGTGACTCGCCTCCCTCGGAACTTGCTAGTTCATCGTTGCCGTCGCCCATTTCGTCACAGTTGTCGCCGTCATCCTCTTGCCAATCAGCCGACGAGATGGCCCGTACGATCATGGTCGCATAACACCCCCTCGGCAAATCGAATGATAAATCGAGAGCCAGTCGTTGATTGTGTAGCTCGTCATTTGCCCATCCAAACTCAAAATTCGCAGGCGAAATCCATGTCCTTCGGAACCCCTTTGAAAAGAAGCTATCTCTCGGGTATTTGAGCCTCATCTCACGTCTCTCTAGCCCTAACCCAGCTAGTATGCTGTCCAACGTAGGAAGCGTGGAGTGATCCCAGTCGTGCTGCCTGGCCGATGGCAAAGGAAGATCCGAATTGCGTAACCAATCGATGGACCGAAGACTTGCTCCTGGCTTGGGGATACTTAGCGATCCGCATTTCGATTCGTAGGTGATGCAGTTATCTACCCCAATCCCATCAGAAATCAATTGCGATAACCAACGATTCCATACCCAGCTCTGAAATGCCGAGAGGTATAGACTTCTCATGTCTTGCCTGATTAACGCAACCGCCCGTTTGAAGTCGGTCGGATGATCGACGAGATAAGTTACAACGCTTCGTCGATGCGAGCGATCGAGCTTCTGCTTGAGCAGCAACCAATCCCCCCAATGCTGCCGCATAATCTCTTTTTGTTCCTTCTCGCGGCCTCGATCGTGACTGTTTTGCTCTGCCATCGCGAGAAAAAGGGCTCGCTCATAATCCCCCTTGCACCACGGTACAGCAATCAGTTCACCGGAGTAGCCCATGGAACCGAATCGTTGATCATCAAAGTAGTTGACGATCCCATGCTCTTTAACCATCTCGCATCGGCGATCCAGATCCAAGCGATCTTCATGCTTTAAATTGCGGAGCCTAATCGAGAATCGATTGGCGGAAATATCGTTGGCATGATACGGAGCAGACAGCTGCCCCAGATACTCAAGCCGGTAGGACCGATCTTCGTGCGACTGGTTCGGCCCCTTGTGACGATAAAAGGAAAAGGGGCCTCTCGACGGACGTACCGATGTCAATTCCTCGACGCGAAAGTCTTCGTGCAGACTCTTAAGTTTCATCAACGCTCAACAATCGGTTTTTCGGTAGAGTTCGATCTCGTAAGGCCCCAAAAATAGGAGCAGCAACGCCTCGTCCCTGGCATAAACGCGAAACACCTCCTTCAAAAAATGATGCTCGCCCGGCCACGGATATACAAATACTAATGCAAAATCGTCCCATTGTAAGTCTAGCTCTTCATAAGCGGACGGGACGTGATGGAACAAAGATGCGTGATTGGCTTGTTTTTTCGCTAATCTATCAGCCCCCGGAGGAAGAAAATTCCCGTACGCAATTTCTCCTTGAAGACCTGTTCGCTTTAGGAATTTTTTCGATTGAGTGACGAGGAACTGCTCGGCTTCGATTCCGACAGCATCCCAACCCAGTTGAGAAGCCAAACCAGTCACCACGCCGAAACCACTCCCCCACTCTAAGAAACTGTTGCCTACTGCAAGCCGAGCTTCGGTCACTTGATGGAGCGCTCTCCATACATCGCGAAAGTCACATGCAACATACTGCTCTATGGGACGGCGATGCCATTGATCCCAATAGCTCTGTAGCATCTCGTCGGCCGTACTTAGTATTGATTCGACATCGTCGGGAATCGCTTCTTCTAAATCCCAATCGAGCTCGACTGGAACGAGTATCGACCCTTCACCTTTGGCCCACTGCCCTTTTGTCATGGTTCGCTTCAAACCTAATCCACAAACGAAAATCGGTCCCGAAGGAACGGGACCGATTGCTAGTTAAGTACAAGTGAATAGCTCGCGGGTGAGCTTACTTCTTGCTGGCTTTTTCCTTCTTGAGCTCTTCCAAGAATTCTTTGATTCCTCCTTGGCTAGCATCTTCACACTTGACCGCCTTGGATTGCAATTCAATGGCTCGATCCAAGTCACCGGATAGGTAAACCAAATGCGCTAGTGTATCGAGGATCGCTCCTGATTCTGGCATCAGCTTGACTGCCTTTTCTCCGGCAGCAATCGCGCCCTTGAGCAACTCAGGCGAAGGCTTGTCCATTTGGGACAACATTTCGTACGCGTTCCACGCGACTGCATTCAAGGTCATGCCGTCGTCGGACTCGGCCATCTTTGTAAGGACCTTGCCCATGCCTGCATAGTCTTTGACTTGGCTGTAAATCATCATCTTGATTTGCAAGACTTGTTCGGCGAAGCCTGCGTTCTTTGCAGCCAGATCATCAAGAAGCTTCATGGCTCCTTCGGTATCGTTCTTTTGCATCAATGGACCGAGCTCGCGTAGTTCGACCTGGAAGACGAGTTGGTCGATCTGCGCCTTGAGCATTTCATTGTCGCCAGCTTCCTTGCGAGCTTCTTCGATCGCTTCAAGTGCCTTTTCCTTTGGCATGCGCATGACGCGAGAGGCTAAGAAGTCGATTTTCTGTGACAGCTTGAACTCGGTAGCAAAGGCTTCTCGGTCCCACTTGCCCTCTACGACGGCCTCTAGTGGTTCGTCCATCGACATGGGGTGACCGATCCACTCGATTTGCCCAGTCTTGCCAACGATGAAGCAACATGGAATACCATTCTGACCGGCAGCGTTCATGTATGCTGTATGAACAGAACCATCTGGGTCTGTGGTTAAGCAGTAAGCATTGGTTAGCTCGGCATAGGTCGATTCTTTGCCTTCTTCTTCACTGCCACGAACTTTTCGCTCAAGGAACCCTTGAACGGTTTCCAAGTCTTCGTCGCTAACGCTGATGATTTGAACGCCTTTATCGGCGAACTTGTTTTGCACTTCAACGAGATGCGGCATGCTTTGCACGCATGGTCCACACCAAGTTGCCCAAAACTCAACGATATAAACCTTGTCCTTTTCAAAGGTCTTAACCGCCTTGAAACGATCTTTGCCGAGGCTGACCCAATGCTCGATATCTATTTCAGGTGCCTTGGTGCCAATGGTCAACGATGAATCGAACCGGGAACCATAGCGAATGACATCGCTAAGAGAAACGAAAAAAACTTTTTACGCACAAGGAAACTCCGTTGAGAATGGTACCATTGGCAGTGTTCCCCGTTGCGGTATGTATTCGGTTACCAAACGAGTTCCAAAACGCCTGCCAGCTCAACTCAATCATAGCGGATAAGTCTGGCTTCTAAAAGTCGGTCAATGGGGGGCATTGTCGATTTAATCGTTTCACTAGGGCCTATTTTATCTTGAAAATCGTTTCACTGATCCCGGCAGCAACCGAAATCGTTTGTTTGCTAGGTTTCCAAGACAGTTTGATTGGGATCTCACATGAATGTGATTTTCCGCCCGACCTGTCGCATTGCGAGCGACTTACTTTCTCGCGAATCCCCTTGTCGATTACGAGTGCTGAGATTGATGCGCTAACGACCCAGAAAGCGATCCAGGACGATGGCTTGTTCGGTGTCCACGGCCAACGCGTATTGGAACTTTGCCCCGATGTCATCATCACTCAATCCATATGCGATGTGTGCGCTGTATCGCGAGGTGCCCTAGGCGATGTGATGGCGGAGTTGCCTAGCGCCACAAAGTTGTTAACTCTGTCGCCGTCAACGTTAATGGATGTTTTGGAATCCATTCTCTATGTGTCTCGCGAGTTGCAATCTCCAGGTCGAGGCCACGAGGTGTATGCACAACTATCCGAGCGTCTTGAACGGTTGAGGTCTCAAAAGCAGACAATCGCAACTAAGACTGCGGTTCTATTGGAGTGGCTAGATCCATTATTCTCTGCTGGTCATTGGAATCCGGAAATCATCGAGTCTGCTGGAGCCAAAGAGTTGATTGGGACAGCAGGTCAAAAATCACGACGAATTCAATGGGAAGAATTGCGAGCCGCAGATCCAGATCATTTGGTGGTCGCCTGTTGTGGATACGACTCCGAGAAAACGAAACTAGATTTCGAAGCTTTCCAGCTTAAACATCCATTGCATGAGCTTCGTTGCGTGCAAAACAAACAAGTGCACCTGCTCGATGGAAACGCCTACTTCAATCGGCCAGGGCCACGATTAGTAGATGCGGCGGAATTGTTGCATGAACTGTTTCAATGACAGCTCAACGCTCTACTTAGCCGATTACGGGAGATGATCTCGAATAACTTACTGTTGTAGAATCGGTAGAACTCGATTCAATGACCCGCTTTGTCGGCCCATCAAATCCATGGTAACGAACAAAAAGCCGAGCTCTTTCGACGTGGCATTGATTGCCTCTCGAATGCTTGGGTCGAGGATCTTGTTCCAGTCTTCTTGGTGCAACTCGAGCCTGAGTAACTGATCGCCATGTACTCTGGCTCGAACATCGTAAAAGCCGAGTGATTTTAAAAAGGACTCTATCAATTCGACTCGGCGTAGAGTCTCGGGTGTAACGAGTTGTCCATAAGCAATGCGACTGGCGAGACACGGTGAGGATGGTTTGTCAGCCACGTCGAGATTCAAGGCGTGAGCAACCGCACGCACGCGAGATTTGTTCAATCCGACTTCAGCAAGAGGTGCGCGGACTTGATGCTCCGAGGCTGCTTTAAGCCCTGGCCGATAATCCCCCAAATCGTCAAGATTAGTCCCCGAGACCAAAGTGCGATATCCGTTTT
>JALOQS010000403.1 GCA_025459355.1 Pirellula sp. | reverse complement strand
GTCACTTGGACTTTGGGCCTGGAAGACGAAGACCCCGAGCTGGTGGTCGAGATCGTTGCGAAACCTGGCCGAAGATGGGAGATTGTCTGGCAAGTGGGATATCGTGAATCTCATGACGTTCCAGCCAGACTCATCGGACCAAACGATGCCACGAGCGTCTTAAGACAGCTCGTATCGGCCAAGAGTTTCATCGGACGAATGCTAACGCAGAACCAAGTCGCTAGAGACTCGGGCGTTCGAGGCCCCGTCGACCTATTTGAGCAACGTCGTCAGTTGCAGCGACAAGATCGCGAACTCGAACAAGCGATCGAAAAATGGAAGGTGATCGAATCCCTTAGTCGTGTGGTGTTTCAACAAACGCAAGTCGAGTTTCAAGCAATAGCTCCGGTCACACCTCAAGAGCCGATTCAAAATGAATAGACTAGCTACCATTATGACTTGTAAGCATCATTTGGTTGCCGATTTTCTAAGCACACGGTCCAAGATACCCGGTACGAGCCGCCCGCACCAAACCAAAGCTTTGCCCCCTAAGCTCAATATCGCATCCCTACGTCGCCGCTCCAAGGACCGAATCGCGGCGCGCGCGACATCCTCAGGGCTCATGGCGCCAAACGATTTGCTCTCCGCATCGGGAGATGTATCGATGAGTGAATTAAAGAACTCGCTCTTTGTGGTACTCGGGCTCAGCATCAAAACATGAATCCCCTGCGAAGCCAGCTCTGTGCGAATCGACTCCGCCCAACCACGTAACGCAAATTTGGCCGCGCAATACTCACTCTTTAAAGGTACAGCGACGTGCGATAACACCGATCCAATGTTAAGTATCGTGGGATGAACACCCGCTCGCATCAATGGTAAACAAGTCCGCGTCAACTCGACCGATGCAAAGAAATCGACCTCCATGATTTTTCTGAGTCGATCGGAAGAGGCTTCGTCAAACCGACCGATCGCACCGCTACCAGCGTTGTTAATGAGAATGTCTAACGCACCCCACTCGCGCTCGATCCAAGCAGCCAATGTGGCTCGATGCTCTGGAGACGTGATATCGCCAGCGATGTAATGAATCCGACCAGGCAGCCCGTCTTGCTCGCTTAATGCACGCAAACGTTCTTCACGACGAGCGGTTGCTAGAACGGTCGCACCTCGTTCTGCTAGCTGCTTGCAAATCGCTTCACCGATGCCACTCGATGCACCGGTGACTAACGCCTTGCACTGGGACCAATCTCGCTTCAACATGAAATAGAATCAGTTTGATCGGTTAGGCAACTTCGCCAACTCCAGCTTCCGGTGTGGCCGTATTGGACGCATCATCGGCAGGTAGAAATGTGGCGCGATCAGGATTGCGATGCTCAGCCGAAATCGGCAGTTTTCCTGCAATAACGCGAACATCGAAGCCTTGTGAGGCCAGCTTGCCAGCCATACTTGTTGGCATGCGACAATGGACTAAGGCGTGATCGTCGTTGTACTGCTTGGAAATGATCTCGGCGTTGTGAGATAACCACGCTTGAGTCTTGCCATCGTCAAGCGGCAGTCTTACTTCCAATTCCGCAAAGTGTTTGGTGAGCGCGTCACTAACGGCTAATCCGAATTGCTGGAGCCCCAGTCCACTCTTGGCCGATATGCCAATGGCGTTGGGATACCGAGCTTTGATCATCTCGGCTCGTTCCGGTGCTCCCTCTCGATCGACTTTGTTGAGAACGAGTAGCGTGTCCTTTTCTTCGATGCCGATTTCTTTAAGCACTTTGTAGACGGAGGAAATTTGTTGCAGCACGTTAGGGTTGCTGGCATCAGCGACGTGCAATAACAAATCCGCTTGCCTGGTTTCTTCGAGCGTTGCTCTAAAGCTGGCGATGAGTCGGTGTGGCAAATCCCTGATGAATCCGACGGTGTCACTCAGGAGAACCGGTCCCCAACCAGGCAACATCCAACGCCGAGTTCGTGTATCGAGAGTTGCAAACAACTTGTCAACGGCTTCCACACCGGCGTCCGTGAGTGCATTCATCAATGTACTCTTGCCCGCATTGGTGTAGCCGGCCAAGGAGACGCTATACATACCGCGACGCGACGCTACCTCGCGTTCTTTGCGACGTTCGACTTTGGCCAGCTCTTGCTTCAGATCGTGAACGCGCTTTTCTGCCAGTCGACGGTCGACTTCGAGTTGCTTTTCCCCGGGGCCTCGCATCCCGACACCCATCGTTTGACGGGACAAGTGAGTCCACATCCGCTTGAGGCGAGGTAGGGAATACTCGAGTTGTGCCAATTCCACGGCCAATCGAGATTCGTGAGTTTGCGCGTTGCTAGCGAAGATGTCGAGAATTAACTCGGTGCGGTCCAGCACTTTTGTATTAAGGGCTTTTTCCAGATTCCGCGTTTGAGCAGGGTTTAGGTCATTGTCAAAGACAACCATGTCCGCGTCGTGCATCTCGATGAGCCCCTTGAGCTCCTGGACTTTGCCTTTGCCGAGATAGGTTGTCTGGTCAGGGTGCTCGCGTTTCTGAAAAATGGTGGCCATAACCGTCGTTCCGGCGGTTTCAGCCAAGCCTCTCAGTTCATCAAACGGGTCTTCCGATTCGAAATCGTCTTGGAGAATTAATCGAGCTAAAATGGTGCGTTCGCTCGCCGAGCTCTCTGAACGATCATGAGTATGCAAGAGTCGCGTCTCTCCCTTCGGTATTACCGAGCTAGTGGATAAATAAGTCTTCGACATAAATTATAACGAACCATTCTTAAGTGTGACGCCGAATTCCGTCCGATTTCCTCTTACAAAGACCGGTCTAAGGGTCGCTGGTTCACCCTTTTTCGTCGACACTTGGGATTCCGCTAAGGTTCTACTTGGAGATAACTTGCGAAAACCCCAACCCGCAGCGTGAGCAAGGAGCAAGGGATTTAAGATTTACGATTTTAGATTGGATTTCCGTGTCGCCGATCTCACCAAGAGATCGGATTGCGTTCTGTCTTTGTCTTACCAATCTTCGATCATCAGTCGCCAATCTAAAATCCTATGCGTCAGGCTATAATCGACATCATCTACGAGTTGATGCACTAGCTAGGTTTCGGATGACCCGTTCGGATAAGTCGACGCCGCAAGCGGCTCCGGTGGCTTTCCAACCGGGCACGGCGTTCACCTCAATGAGCACGTTGCGACCATCTAATGTTTCGATCAAATCGACCCCAACCATC
>JALOQS010000122.1 GCA_025459355.1 Pirellula sp. | reverse complement strand
ATGGCACCTTGGGTCGTCGAGCGTTTCCAGAAAACACCGGCGGCCAACGGGGTAAACGCAGCCACCAAGGTTACTTTGTAAGCGTTCTGGACCATTTCATACATGGTAGATTGTGACTGTAGCGCGAATATGGTTGCGATGACGGAAAAGCCAACGAGGATCGCTCGCAATGTAAACAACATCGCGCGATCTTTCATCTTAAAGATCGGCTGAAGTACGTTTTCGGTGAACAAGCTAGAAGGAGCGAGCAAAGTCCCGCTAGCGGTCGAAAGAATGGCAGATAAAAGAGCTCCAAAAAAGAGAATTTGCACTGCGATGGGAGCACGGTTCAATATTAGGTCGGGCAGGATGCGCTGGATTTCCCGCTCGTCCTCCATGTTAAAGAGAGGCTGATAAGTGTCCGGTGCAATGACGATGGCTGAATAAGCGATAAACATCGGGATAAACGCGCATACAAAATAGGCCGCACCGCCAAATAGCGTTCCTCGAACGGCAGTCTTTTCATCTTTGGCGCTGGTGACACGTTGAAAGACGTCTTGTTGCGGAATCGACCCAAGTGCAAACGTGAGAAACGCACCGATAAAAGTCATCCATGCCGCAAAGGCTCCTTCGCCAGAAAGCTTGGGGAATAACTGAAACTTACCATTGTCGTAAGCGTGTTCAATAACTTTGGTCGCCCCACCTGCTTGTCCACCCATAACCACGGCCACCACTAGCAAACCGATCACGATGACAACGGTTTGAATCAAATCGGTGAGTGCGACGGACCACATACCACCAAAAAAGGTGTAAAGCGTAACGATAAAAGCCCCGATCAAGATCGCAGAATTCAGGGTTATCATTGGATCGACATTTATCAGCACGTAGATCACGAGTCCGAGCGCTGTCATTTGCGCCGAGGTCCAACCAAGATAGGAAATCGTAATAACGACCGATGTAACGACCTCAACAACCTTGCCATACCGTTTGTGATAAAAGTCACCGATGGTGAGCAAGTCCATTCGGTAAAACGCACGAGCAAAGAAAATCCCCACGAGGGTTAAACATGCCGTTGCACCGAACGGATCACCGGGAATACCCTGAAGACCATCCTTGGTGAAGGTGGCCGAAATGCTAAGCAGCGTTTCGGCGCCAAACCAAGTTGCAAACACGCACGCAAAGTTCATGTAGAAGGGGAGTGAACGTCCTGCAACCATAAAATCCTTGGCCCCTTTGACTCGCAGAGAGGCTATCAAACCGATGCTGATTGTGATGAGCATATAGACACAAACGGCCGCTATCAGCATTTCATACCTCTCTTCGCAGTTTCCTGGACCTAAAATTCAACCAACTAGATTGGAGAATCTTAGCAAACGTAGAATCCTAGGAAATCCCAGGATTCGACTATATTTCTAGTCGAAGAATCTGCAGATGTTTACCGGTTCCGCCTCGGATGTATCGATTCACCAGCAACTGCCGCTCCCCGACAAAGTGAACTGCCCCCACATAGGAGCCATCATAGGGCAGCGATTCGCCTATTGGTTCCGATTCTGGGGTCCTCCTCCAGCTCGTTTCCTGCCATGCGACCGTTTCGCCTGTCGCGAGGTTATGAACGTGGACCAACCCGCCACTGACTAGCGCTATGCGATTTCCCAACGGATCGATAGAGATTTGTCCCTCGATGTCATGGTCCAAGGCGGTCAAAATCTTCCAATCCCCCGTGTCGATCCCAACCTCTGCTAGCTGAACAATTCCCATTAAATCTCGAAGCAAAAAGTAGACGGTTTGCCCATCAGGTGACGCGACCAGCCAATGCCGAGGGCCTTGAACGCCCGAGAAAGGTCGGTTTTCCAAAAATGTGAGCCGCCGAAACTCGATCCCAGGTAGCATCTGCCCGAGGTTCTCGCGGCTGTTGTCTCTAAGGCACCCTGCAATTTCAGGATCGGATGGCAAATCCGCAACAAAAATCTCTACCATCTCTTCTCCCCGTTTTGACACGATGCTGCCCAAGAAAGCAAGAGTTCGGTCACTTACCCAGCACTCCTCCACCGCTTTGCGAATGCCGAGATTGGGGTCTGGCTCGAAGAGAAGGAAACTGGCAAATCGTCCTTCAAACGTTTCGGCAGGATCCGAACGGCTCGATCTGACTTTATGAAATGACTCTGCCACCAGCTGGACAACTTTAGGATCGCTCGTCATGAACCCAACAGTTCGAGGCATCGTCGGCCTAAGAGCATCGTCATAAGTAAAGCTGACTCGCTGGCCGTTTGGGCTCCAGCTATGAGCATGCGTCCCGCCACTCAGTATTCCGAGCGGAACAACTGACGGCGTAACGACATGTCCATCAACTCGGCTCACACCAAGCCGAAACTCGGCTGGGCCCATGCCATGATCCCAAAGAGCTCCAAATCGGCGAGCTATACCGTAAGGTGACTCCTGACAACAATTCATGAGTCCATGGATAAAGAGGATCTTCTCTTCGTGCGGGTGATAGGCGGCCGCTCCAACCCCAGGGCCAAATTGCGTCGCATGTTCAACTTGATAAACCGGCTCCACGCGCCCCGTGCTTACATGCACGCGCTGGATGCTGGGCGTTGTGCCGATTTGCGTATCGTCATTTCGCGTGTCAAACACGACCCAACTGCCATCGGGTGAGAGAACTTGGCGACGATTCAATGTGTGACCATGTTCGTCTAAAGTTAGTCGTGTCGCTATGGCGGATAGAGAATCAGGAGGATTTGGCATAGAAATCAGTGTACAATAAATCACCCGCGCATACTCTTCGAAATCGAGATTCTATGACCCTACCGTCATCGGCCCCGCCAAGTCCTAACGAAATTGAACAAGCGAAAAAGCTACAAGTAGCCTTTAAGAATGTCCGCCAACAAGTTGCAAAAATTATCGTCGGACAGGATGAGACGATCGAGCAACTGTTGATCGCCATTCTCGCGGGTGGTCATTGTTTGTTAGAGGGAGTACCTGGTCTTGCGAAAACACTGATGGTCCGAACATTAGCCCAAGCCATGGATCTCCAGTTTCAACGCATCCAATTCACCCCAGACCTAATGCCTGCCGACATCACAGGCACGGACATCATCCAGCAGTCAGATTCCGGACATCGGCAGCTGGTCTTTGAAAAAGGTCCCGTCTTTACGCAAATTCTTCTAGCTGACGAAATCAATCGCACGCCACCCAAGACACAAGCCGCATTATTGGAAGCGATGCAAGAGCACTCGGTAACCGTGGGTGGTAAGCATTACCAGCTTTCGGAACCATTTTTTGTTCTCGCAACACAGAATCCCATCGAGCAGGAAGGAACCTATTCGCTCCCGGAAGCTCAGCGTGATCGATTTCTATTTCAAACCCTCGTCGACTACCCAAGCCGAGATCAAGAGGGGGAAATCATCGACCGAACGACTAGCTCGATACGCACCAAAATCGAGGCCGTGATAACAGGCCCAGAGATTATCGAATATCAGCGGCTCGTTCGACAAGTGCCATTACCCGAACACGTCAAACAATTTGTTTTGGATCTAGTTCGTGCGCTGCGTCCGAAAGAGAATGACGGACCAAAGTGGGTGCAGGGACTTGTTCAATGGGGACCTGGCCCACGAGCCAGCCAGCAAATTGTTATGGCTTGTAAAGCACGAGCTCTGCTTTACGGACGATTGCATGTTTCCACAGAAGATGTCGAGGCCTTGGCAACACCCGTTCTCCGCCACCGCATGGTGCCCACATTCGCTGCCCAAGCAGAGGGGATCGATTCTGATGCCATCGTAAGAAAGCTTCTCAAAGAACTACCGAGACGATCGTAAAAGAAAATGCAACGCAAGGCATCGTTTCTTGGTTGGTTCTCGCCCAGAGATCTATCTCGGCTAACGCAACTGCAGATGATTTCTCGCGGTGTCGTGGAGGGCTTGAGCGGAGGAATTCATCGCTCTCGATTGATTGGAGCCAGCGTTGACTTCAAAGAGCATCGCCCGTACGTCCCCGGAGATGAAGTAAGGTCCATCGATTGGAAGCTATTCGGCAAGACGGATCGTCTTTACATCCGCCAATTTGAAGACGAAACCAACATGCGATGCGTTCTGATCGTCGACCAAAGCGGATCGATGAAGTATCAAAGCGAGACTCCCAATGCGGTTTCCAAGCACGATTATGCGGTGAGACTCGCCGCGTGTTTTGCATACCTGCTTATATCCCAACAGGACTCAGCAGGGGTCGCCACGTTTGATACAGCGATTCGAAACTACATTCCACCAAAATCCCAACCGAGTCATTTGCAACTCATCACTGAGCTACTCGCAAACTCAACCCCCGGCGGGGAGACTGATATCGGTGCTGTGCTGCAATCGATGTTGCCTCGACTGCAAAAGCGGGGATTGGCCATGATCCTCTCCGACTGCCTCGGCGATCCTCAAGCACTGGTGCGGTCAGTAGCTTTGATGAAGAGCCAAGTAAGAAATGTGATTGTTTGCCAAGTTCTGGACGATGACGAATGGGATTTTCCGTTTCAACAAAGAACCATGTTTCGATCGCTTGAGAAAACGGATCATTCGGTTGTGGCTGACCCAATAGCTCTGAGAAAAGCCTATTTGGAAAAGCTACAAAAACATCAGTTCGTTTTAACGAATGGATTTCGCCAATACGGCGTAGAGTTTCTGAGCGTTCGCACCTCAGAAGATCTCGGTGAAGTCGTGGGAAAATTCTTAAGTGAGCGAACCGCCAAGCAATCAATGGGTGGAGCATGACTTTTTTAAATGCGATCCTCGCCTTTGGTACATTAGCATTCACGGTCCCATTGGTGATTCATTTGTTAAACCGCTCACGCTATCGCACCATTGATTGGGGGGCGATGATTTTTTTGGAGGAGCAGAAACCCTCCAATTCGCGCAAGATGGAGTGGAAACATCTCTTGCTTCTGGCCGTTCGATGCTTGATTCCCATTTGCCTAGCGTTGGCAATGGCCAAACCGTTTTTAAGTGGCTCGTCCTTGCTCGGGATTCGCGAGCCCATCGCGACCGTTATCGTCTTGGATGACTCGCTATCGATGCAATCGAAATCAGCCGATGGTCAAACTCGATGGTCTATCGCACTGCGATACATCGACGAACTGTTGAAATCGCTACCAGAGGGCAGCGAGAGCTTTTTGGTCCTAGCGGGCCAAGCCCCAAAGCCCATTGCTGGAGACAAACTAAACGAACAACTCGTTGTCTGGGCCACAGGCTCTCGTAGCACCGAGTCTGGTATAACCGGCCCCAGTATCACTGGCTCGATAGATTTGATCGACTCCACGAAGCAGAGTCTCAATTGGTTGGCAGACCAATCGTTAACCAGAAGACAGATTATTTACGTGTCCGATTTCCAATCGACGGACTGGTCTAATGAAATGGGGACGCTAGATGAGTTAAAGCGAATGGCCAGCGAACAAATCATCCCGCCCGTTCTGTCGTGGCTCAACGTGTCGGACGCAACGAAATCCGAGACGAAGGAGACTGATGAACAAGGCTTTAGCAATTGTTCTGTTCGCGAACTAGTTGTTACCCCCAAGTGGTTTTCAGAAGGTCAAATCATCACCGCATCGTGTGCAGTTCACAACCACTCGCGAAATCCGATTGAATCTCTTGCTGTCTCGATACAACTCGACGATAAAGCAATCGATTCCCAGAAGATAAACATCGCATCGAGCAGCTCGACTCGCATGACGACCAGATTTGCTGCGCCGAGTCGAGGCTGGCACCTGCTAACGGTAAAAGTGGACGCGGTTGATGACTTGGAAGTCGATAACGTCAAGCAAGTCCCCTTTATCGTACAATCGCGAAGTCGTATTTTGCTTGTGGATGGGGAACTCCGTTCGGAACCGATGCAAAGTCAATCTGATTTCCTTCGAATCGCATTGTCCCCTTTTACCTTTTCTCAAGTCGCTGGGGTCGACTACTTTGATACGCGAGTCATCGCGATCGATAAGCTGGCGGACACACCTTTGGACGCAGTGGCTGCCATCGCACTCTGCAATGTGCCACGTATGGAACCAAACCTTGGCACCAAGCTACGAGAGTTCGTAGAGCGAGGTGGCGGGGTTATTGCGTTTTTGGGGAATCGAGTTGACAGGGAATCGTGGAATCGGCTCACTAATGTTGACCAAGGGGGTATTCGATTTTTCTCGTTAACCTCAACGACGGAAACCAAATCGAGCAACACGACCGATAATCAAACCGCAATCGATTTAGAAAGCCTAGAAGCTAGTTTGTTCAAAGAGTTATCTCAAGTGAGTCGAGAGTCGATCGCGAGTGTTATTGTTGGCCGATCTACAGCGATTTCCATGCTGCCCGATTCTAAAGCGGATCGCATTGCCGGATTTGCCAACGGGGAGCCTTGGATTGTTCGGCAGAATATTGGTCGCGGTGCAATATGGGTGGTAACCACGTCATGTGATACCGTTGACACCAGCATGCCAACACGCCCCGTTTTCGTCCCTTTGATGCAAAGATTGTTCCATGCCGTTTCCCAGTCAAAGCCTTCCATCGAAGTGCTCAAATCAGGAACGCCTTGGGCCATCCGCGCTGCCGTGGAATCCGTCGCAGCTACAACAGAAAAGAATAGAGAGATTCAGATAGTTCCACCTCGGCTCGGAGAGGAAACAATCACGGGGCTAACCTGGAATGAGACTCGTCAGATTGGACTCTATCAAGCCACATGGGAAGAAGATGGGAGCCCGCAAAAGTCCTACTGCTGGATGGAACCTCATTCGTCTTCGTCTCTACCACACAAAGAGTCTGATCGTTTAGATATCGCGCACGAGGAGTTGAGGAAACTCGCTGAAGCCTCCGGTGTCAAATACTTTGATTCGATAGACAATTTGCAAGCAAGCGATGGGAATGCATGGCAGGGACGCGAAATAGGAAATTGGTTTTGGTTGGCAGCTCTAGCCTGCTTTATTGCCGAGATGGCAATCGCCCAGTCTTTCAGCGTTCCACGAAGAATGCCGATCAGAGGTAACGAAACGGAACCGACTTCGTACACTGCGAAAGGATTAGGCTGATGCAAATCCGGTTCGCCAGTTTATTGCCAGTGTGGTTGATCATCGCGATCGCGATTGTTGGCAGTACGGTTATCATCTTGTGGTATTGGAGAGAGTCGAGGCAGATCAGGTCTAGCTGGGGCAAAATTTTAGCGCTTTTAAGAGGGATCGCATTCTGTTTGTTGATCGCCATGTTGTTGCGTCCCACGCTCGAATACGCATGGACTCAAGGAGAGCTATCCCGATTGCGAATTCTGATCGACACATCCACAAGCATGCGAACGCTTGACGAGCCGTCGATGCGGAATCCCAGTGAACTCGTGACCCGAATAGAGAGGGTTAAACAGGGCTTGCTGAATGAATCGATAGGGCGAGCAAGCCTGCTGGATCGTTTAGCACGTCAGCATCGAGTCGAGGTGGTTGATCTGGAAGGGCGAGTGCTGTGGGATTCCAACCAAACAAAGCCTCCGTCTATTGACTGGGAGATCGTTGCAGACCGTCCTAGAACGCCACTTGGTGAGACCCTTCTCACGCAAATCCGCGAGGCAATGGCCACGGGGGACCAATCCCGGAACGATCAAACCAACTCCAGTCTCGATGCCGTTGTTCTCATCTCAGATGGCCAGAGCAATGGAACGACGAACCCCGTTGATATACTCAGTCAAAACGCCGATAACGCATTACCGATTTATACCGTCGCTGCTGGACAAGACTCAGAGCCGATCGATCTAGGTATTCTGGCAGCAGGTATCTCCACCAAAGTTAGGAAAGAGGACTTGTTTCGCGGGACTGTTCGAATCAAAGAACAATGTCCCGAGGGAACCCGTTATCGATTGCTTATGAGGAACGGTGGCGTGGTGGTTTACGAGCAGAGCCTCACTGCCGTCAATCAAGGAATACGAGATGTAGCGTTCGAATTCGCGGCATCAGAAGCGTTCGAGCTTGCTGCATCTCGATTGGAACGAACACAGGAATCACGCCGCGCGATCCCTATTGACCTGGAGTGCGAGATTGTTCCGATGAATGATCTCGAGGAGTTAACCCTCTCCAACAACCTGCGAATGGTTTCCACTTGGGGTATAACCCGCGAGAACAAAATTCTCGTTCTCGATCCGCGAGGTCGATGGGAAACCAGATACATCCGCAATGCCTTAGAACGGGACCCGAACTGGGAACTCGTAGGCAAATTGGGGTTAACGGAATTTGAGGAGAGTTCCTTTTTCGAAAGCAAAGAGTCGCTGGGTTCGTTCGATTTGGTGATCATCACAACCGAAGCCGCCCAAACGCTTCGTGAAGAACAAACTCAATGGTTATCCGATTACGTCAGTAAAACAGGGGGTGGTTTGATTTGGATCGATAGTGCGAGATCGGAACGGATGCTCGGTAATGCTTGGAAAATATTGCTCCCTGTTCAGATGGGTGCAGAATCCGAGATCGTGCATTCCTCGGCGAATCGATCTGTTGAGGGTGGTTTGAGGTTGGTGGGTAGCGCTATGGATGAGCCCGCTTTAAAGCTTTCGTCGGACGATTCGAAAGGCTCGATTTGGGACCGCCTCGCTGGGCCTCGGTCTGCATTGATTCAGAAAGCGAAACCAGGTTGTGAAATTCTTGTAGAGTTCAAAGCGGTCCGCGACAAAGATAATCGAGGTCAATCGAGTGAAGATTGGTTTCCCCTGATCATAACATCGCGATTTGGTCAGGGGCGAGTTATTGCCATGGCGAGTGATGAAACGTGGCGATGGCGATATGAGGTCGCAGATCTTTATCATCAGCGATTTTGGAATCAAATCTCTGTGTGGTGCATGCGGACTCCCTTTGCGGTTTCCGATGAATACCTCTCTGTTGATGCCGGTAGCAGAGTTTATACCACCGACCAGTCCGTTGTCATCCGAGCCAAACTGCTAGATGAAAATCGGTTGCCAATCGAGAACGGTAACGTCAAGGCAGTGCTTTCTCAATCTGGTGTCGAGCTGGCCAGATTGGAATTGGTTGAGCAAATCGATTCGGGAGGGATCTATCAAGGGGTGTTTCGCGAGTTCGATTCGTTAACTCAATCCCAATCTTTTGACTCAGAAAAGGAAGTGACGGTCCATATCGAAGCATCGGGTGTGCCGTGGGAAGCATTAAAGACCAAAACATCGTTCCGAATAGATCAGTCGATTGATATCGAGTCGAGTCAATTGGCGTGTGACGCTGATCGGCTTATCGCTATTGCGAAAAAGACTCAGGCGGAATCATTACGGTTGGGTTCACTGGAGGAGATTGAAGACTTGTTGTCGGTGCATACGAGAGGATCAATCCATATCGAACGGCTTTCGTTGGCCGAGAGCTACATTTGGTTGGGTTTAATCATGACTGTTCTGGCCGTGGAGTGGATGTTGCGCAAACGGTTCGGGTTGGTGTAGCATGGGAGCGTATTTATGGATGTTGATAGGCTCTTTGTTTTTCGCCATCATGGCATTGCTCGCTGAGTCATTAAAGGAACAGTTCTCCTTTCCGTGGATATCGGCGATTAGGTCCGGTGTAGCGACTTGTTTAGCGTTTGCCTTGGCCTTTGCTGCTGGTTCGAAGCTGGTTTTCTTTAAGCCGTTTACGTTGTGGATTCGTTCGATTTCGGGATGGGTCAGCATGATGTTCTGCTTTTATGCGATGACCCATTACAACGTAGAAATCGTTTTGGCTCTTACCAATAGTTATCCCATCTGGGTCGCGATTTTGTCATGGCCCATTCTCGGAATCGTTCCCAATGCGAAATCATGGATTGCGTTAATAGTTAGCTGTTTTGGAATGGGTTTGATCTACTATGGCAGCGACAACGCAGGAGATGTTGTCTCGACTTACTCTAATCCACACTGGGCGATTCCAGCCGCGATTCTCGCGAGCATAATGAGCGGCGTCGCATTAATCAATCTGCATAGGCTAAAGGGGATAGATGCCCGAGCAATCGTGACTCATTTTTCCGCAGTGGCAACACTCGGTAGTTTATTGGTGTGGCTCGCATTGCCCGTTCCCTCAGATCTCACTGCGACAGACGATTGGTCGGTTCTGCGATTGTTAGGCGTTGGAATTGCTGCAACCGTTGGACAATTATGTTTGACAAAAGCGTTCTCGACGGGACAGCCAGCCAATGTGAGCATCATCGGTCTTTCGCAAGTCGTGTTTGCAGCGATCTTTAAATGGTTCCTGGAGCGTCAGGTGCCCAGTTTGCTTAGTACGCTAGGCATGTTGCTTGTTATGGCGGCTACGATATGGGTCATTCTCGGAAAACCCAAGATCAAGCACGATGCCGACCCTGCTACTCCCTCCTAATCAATCAAAGGGGTATGCGATCTCTACCGCGCAGTTCATGGCATCGACGGCGGCTTGGATCTCATGGGAAGCCCAGGAAACATCGTTTGCGGGAAGAAGATAACGTGGACCGATCGAAAGATGGACTTTGGGATTTTCGATGGAGCCGTGCCGCCATTGGTCCATGCCGAGCAGGACTGCCCAACTACGCGAATAGTCTTCCCAAAGCACCGATTCCGGATCGGGAGTCGAAACGGCGACAATGGTAAGTCGAGGAGTGCGGGGTTTTAGCTTCTCAAAAAACGGATGTGATTCCGCGATCCCAAGAGTATGCCAGTGAATATCACAACTGTCATATTGCGATGCCAAGGACGATCGTAGCGAGTTGGTTAATCCAACCTCGGGGGTCAAAACGACTGTGGGAGCTTGAGATTTTATTCGCTCAAACAATTGTTCGATCGTCATCATCGACACCGGATCAATCATGTTCGGCGCTATCTCTAGCGATGGCTTCAGAATGAACGAACGCATGCACATTCTGGGATGTGGCACTTTAAAGTGGGGTGTCCAGATACGAAGATCGTCGTGCAAAAGAACATCGACATCAATTCGTCTCGATTCCCATCGATGCTGACGCTGCCGACCAAGCTCGCTCTCGATCGATTTGACTATGTCCCAAACTTCCCAGACAGAAAGTGGATGATCGATGCAGACGACCGCATTCAAAAAATCGGATTGCCCCGATGGGCCTCCGACGGGCGGAGTTCGGTACAAGTGACTGAAGACAAATTGGCTTTGGCTTGGAAACTTTTCTCGCAGCATGCGTTTGGCTGCCAGCATGGTTTCCCTTACGTTTCCAAGATTCGCTCCGAGACTGATGAGCGTCTTGGGCATGCCTATCTCATTTTTTCTAAGAATTCAACGGTCCAGAGCACTTTAAAGTCCTCTTCCGTGAGTTCGCGCCCGCGTTTTTCTGGATGCACGAGAGGGCCACCCTTAGGTTGGTCGCGACGAATCCCAACCTTGTAGAGAGGTGACTTGGCCCGGTTTTCGTCTCGATAGATGAGTCGATAATCGCAGAAGTACGAGGTGCTTTCCTCTGCCTCGAGGCGAACGAATTGCCACTTCGGTGTGCTCGGCAGCGAAGCGATTTCTTTGTACACAGGATTGGCTTGGAGCGTGCGTTTCTTGAAAAGGAACTTCTCTTGCTCGGTAGGTTTCCGGCTCTGAAATTCCTCGGGAGGTGACTCCATTCCGTTGATCAATGCGACGCGATCAAAATCCTGCTTATGAATCAAGTCGAAATACGTTTCTGCTACCTTCTTCGCTTGTAACAAGTCTGCCTCGGTGCTGAAATTCTTCGCCAAGACTCCCGTAGTAACGGACAAAACACCTATCGCAACCGCGAGCAAGGCTGCTACCTTTGAAAAGAAGTTGTAGTCATTCTTGCGTCCCAGGATCTTAGCCAGGATTCCCAACCCGACGGCCGCCAATGCAACGGGAACAAATGGGACAAACAGAATGGACAATATCCCGAGCAAAGAAAGAACAAAAGCAACGACGGCCACAATGGAGAATGGCTTGCTTTCGTCCAGAATTTCAGACCCGTCGGTCATCGAGACATTCGACATAAATGTTGATCGCGTGACAGCTAATAGGATAATCCCCGAGGCTGCTCCAGGGAATCCAAAACGGTCACTACGAAGCCCAACAAATCTCGGTTCAGACACCCAAAACCAACCCGCCTGCCCTGTTTCCCGAGCAAATGGCTGCGAATGTTGAGGCTGATATCCAAAGAGAGGACCGAGTTGTTCCAATCGGAATCGCCTCAAAAAGGGACAGGACTGCTCCCCGGTGCGATGTCTTCGGCCCAATGCCGCACCGCCCAAGGCCGATTATGCAAGCAGTTCCTTAATCACTTTCGCTGGCTCAACCCCCGTCAATTTGAGATCTAAGCCCTGACTCTTGAAGGTGAACCGTTGGTGATCGATCCCCAAAAGATGGAGAACGGTCGCGTGGAAATCCCGGATGTGGACAGGGTCTTTTACGATGTTGTACGAGAAATCATCGGTTTCACCATATATCGTTCCACCTTTTGCTCCACCTCCCGCCATCCACATGGTAAAGCAACGGGGGTGATGGTCGCGACCGTAGTTGTCTTTGCTGAGACCACCTTGAGAGTAAATCGTACGGCCAAATTCACCGCCCCAAATGATGAGCGTTGAATCGAGAAGCCCTTTGGACTTTAGGTCGGTGATCAAACCGTAGGTGGCGCGATCGATATCCTTGCACTGCGAGGGGAGTCGCGCTGAAACGTTGCCGTGGTGATCCCAATTGTTGAGATAGATCTGAACAAACCGCACGTCTCGCTCGACCATTCGACGCGCTAGCAAAACCGAATTGGCAAAGCTGCCAGGCTTTTTGGCCTCGGCACCGTATAATTCGAACGTACTTTCTGGTTCATCCGCTATGTTAGTCAGATCGGGCACACTGGCCTGCATACGGAACGCGAGTTCGTACTGCTGAATGCGAGTGTGAATCTCGGGATCTCCTACAGCCCGGAAATTCAATTCGTTGAGCTGCTTGAGCCCATCGAGGGTTTTTCTTCTAACCGCAGTTGGGACTCCATCGGGGTTATTGATGTAGAGAATCGGATCGCCAGCAGATCGGAAGCTGACACCTGCGTGCTCTCCCGGCAATACTCCCGACGACCAGAGCCGTGCCGAGATGGCTTGGATTTGCTCGGTGTTTGTTGGCTGGGCAACCAGAACCACAAAGGTGGGTAGATTGCTATTCATCGAACCTAAACCATACGACAACCAAGATCCCATGCATGGTCTGCCGGTGACCATGTTGCCAGTCTGCATGAGGGTAATGGCCGGTTCGTGGTTAATGGCTTCCGTATGCATCGAGCGGATAAAGCATAGGTCATCGACGACCTTGGCGGTTTCTGGAAGCAGTTCGGTGACCCACATTCCGCTTTGGCCATGCTGAGCAAACTTATACTTTGACGGAGCGATGGGAAATCGAGTTTGACCGCTGGTCATGGTGGTAAGCCGTTGACCTTGCCGGATCGAATCTGGTAGATCTTTGTCATACCAATCATTCATTTGTGGCTTATAGTCGAACATGTCCATTTGCGAAGGACCTCCGACCATGTGGAGATAAATCACTCGCTTGGCTTTGGGAGCAAAATGGGGTAGCGTTCCCAGTCCTCCAGCGCTCTGGGCATTATTGGCCGCATCGTTTTCATTGGCTCCGAAAACGTGTCCGCCACCCAGCGCTGCGAGCGCCGCCATACCAAGGGCATTGGCACCTTTGCGGAAGAATTGCCGTCTGGTTTCGCTTCTTACGTATTCTTCAAGTAGAGGATGGATCATAGCTCAGTCGCTTTACTAGGTTCGAATTTTTGATGTTGTGTGTCTTGGTTACAAAAGCGTTATGGGTCGCAGATGTAGCCGCTAGCCGACTCGCTAAAGAGTCGTTGAATTCCATGATCAGATCGGTTGATCTATTTGGTTAAAACTTCATCGAGATTCATAAGCTGATTAACCAGCATGGTCCACGCTGCTAGCTCGTTTGGATTAACTTTGTCGCTGGATCGTGTATCGCCCACGGACAAAAGCCGAGCCGAATCTTCTGGATTGCTTTGGTAGTAAGCCAGCAGTTCGTTCAGGCTCGCTTGAACCACTTGCATTTCTTCGACACGAAATGGTCTGGAGAGAAGCTTCTCAGCGATGGATTGAATTCTGGTCAGGTTGTCCGATTGATGTGCTGGATCGAGAAGCGTCTTCTCGGCCAGGATTCGAGCCGCTTCGACAAACTGCGTGTCATTAAGCGTGACTAAAGCCTGGAGTGGCGTATTGGTTCGCTCTCGCTTAATGGTGCAGACTTCGCGAGCTGTCGCGTTAAAGACCTCCATATTGGGTGGTGGCGCCGCACGCTTCAGGAATGTGTATAGGCTGCGTCGAAATAGATTCTCACCTTTATCGGCAACATAATTCCGCGTGTTGCTTTCTGGCATGGCGACTGCCTCCCACACACCTGTTGGTTGATAAGGTTTAACGCTAGGGCCGCCAATCTTGCCAACCAACAGACCGCTTGTTGACAAGGCGGTGTCTCGAATCATTTCTGCATCCATTCGAAAGCGAGGGCCGCGACCTAACAGGGCATTGGTTGGATCGATGGCGGCTCGTTCGGGAGAGATCGCTGCTGATTGGCGATAGGTGGAACTGGTAACGATGGTTCGGAAAAATTCTTTGATGTTCCAACCATTTTCTCGGAACGATACGGCCATGTAATCGAGTAATTCCGGATGCGAAGGAAGTTCGCCAGTTATGCCAAAGTCCCCAGAAGAACCAACTAAACCGCGTCCGAAAACTTCTTGCCAAAACCGATTAACCGTAACGCGTGCAGTGAGCGGATGCTCAGGCTTGAGAAGCCACTGCGCAAATCCCAATCGATTCTTCGGAAGATCGTCTCCCATAGGAGGAAACACGGCTGGCGTTGTCGGTTTCACCGCTTCGCCTCGTTTGTCGTAATCACCGCGAATCAGGATGTGCGCCATCGCCTCCTTGTTCGTTTCGTGCATGACGTGAGCGACTGTTCCCCGTCGACGTAGCATTTCCTTTTCGCT
>JALOQS010000121.1 GCA_025459355.1 Pirellula sp. | reverse complement strand
GTAGTGATTTGGCAAGTGTCGTTTGGCCCATTCGACGGAGGCCCCGAGTACGGCCTCATAGTCACGATGCACATAAACCGCATAGCCAATTTCCTTCCCGATCCCAAATCGTTTAGACCGAGTTGGCAGTTCGGCTGATCGGTTTTCTTTTTGTTCAACAACGTCTTCGCAATCTCCATCGATTGCTTCATCGGGAGTCGCATCGTGAAGAGAATCGCTGGGCTCCTCAAGATTCGTAGCTGGAGCTGTTATCGCAGTTTTTCCGAATCGTGGGTCCATATAATCTTGTCGAGGCGGCAGCCGTTTTCTTTTGACCCCTTCCTGATAGCGAAGCCGGTTACCGCGAATCATCAAGCCAGCCTCTTCCAGCTTCGCATGCCATTGCAATGCGGATAGCATATCTTGGTCATCATCCAGCAGCCCATGCTGAGCTTCTTGCATACTGAATCGAGCAAACCTTTCGAACCACGGATGATCCGATTCCACCATTCGTTCTTTACGGTCTAAGAGCAGAGGATTCTTGTTTTCCGAATGATCGATACATTGGATGAATCGATTTCGCAGCGACAGTTTGATCGTGCGTCTTACAGGTGGGTGGGGATGCTGGTCGAATTTAGGGCAGGCCAGATAAGAAACCTTTCCCGAAAACCGGTGCAGTTTCACGATGTTAGCGTCTTCTACCTCTCCGATATAAGCGTTCGCACAACCCTCGAAGACGCGAAGGATGGGTTCGAGTGATGAGACAGCCGAACGGTGCACGTAGAGAGCGTTGGAAGTAAGCCTGCCCAGCTTTGACCGTTGGCAGGCCGCGTCCACCAATTCCGAATTACCGGATTCGAAAAGCAAAATGTCGGCGGACTCGCAGGCTTGTTTATAGCTGCCGAAGAATTCTTTGATATCGCGTTGCATCGACAGCGGGAGGTTTACGAAACTTGGTCGTTTAGGGAACCTCGCCAAAGCCAAGTAAACCCGCAAGTCATCGATACGAGATTGTCTCAAAGAGTCCCAAGGATCTGCTCCGGTAACTTTGCGAATGAGTTTGAACGCACGTTTTAGCGATCCGAAATGCGTTATGACCTCATGGGTCCTTTCGAATTCATCGTCAAAGGGCAATCTTGCCATATCGGCAGAGACTCGAATAAGTTCTTCGAGCAGTTCCCGATGGCGATCGAATTCCACTTCGGAGGCACGCTCAATTGTTGATCGAAGAAAGACAAACCTTACTTGAAAGTATTACTGAAGAAGTGGAAACACCGCCGCGTATACTAAGCAATGAAAGCCTGAGAAGTTTAACTCATGACAATTCTTGGTGACGAGCGAAACACTTCTTTACGATGCCAAGCGATGAACTCAACCGAAGGAGCATACTCTGTACGTTGAGGTTTTCGTATTGGGTTTCCAAGGTGCGTTAATAGCCAGTTGGATAGCCCTTCCGTGCCATGTACCGATTCCGAGACTAGCAAAAAGTGTTTGTCCGACAGCCCAATTGCACCACGATCAAAAAGCTTATGATGCAAAGAACAAAGTGAAAGACCGTTTTCTATTACATCCGGTCCGCGCGCTTGATGCCATTTAATATGAGCTGCTTCGAGTCCCAGTTCACGACCGCCCATTCGAAGATCCAACCCACAAATCGCGCAACGATACTCGTACGCCTGAAGAACCATCTCACGAAATTTAGGATCGCGTTTACGACGTTGAGATAATTCGATCGCATCAAGCAGACCGACGGATTCGAGTATGTCTTGATGAAGCGATTCAGGAAAACTGCAATCAAGTAATTCGGCCGCAATTTGCTTCAGCAAGGTTTTGTCATTTTGTATTGCCGTAAACAGATCGGTCGTCAACCCTCCCGAAACTGCGTGCCTGATTAGTTCACTCTTCTTCGCGTCCGTTTGGCCAACTCGTGCTTCCAGGCCCTCGGCATTTTCCAGCTCCCAAATGCCATCGTTCTGTAATCTCCAGAACGGGTACTCGCTGTGAAATGACTTTCGTGGCGGTCCGAAGAGCTCCAGTAACTCCTTAAGTGGCTTATCGATTTCGGAATACTTGATTAGACGGTTGGAACCGGCTGCGTAACGTCCCAAAGCGAGCAATAGAAGCAATGGTTTATGTGGCGCTCGCTCATCCCCGCGTTGCCAAACCTTCAGGTTTCGAAATTTTCCAAGAATGCTTGAGTTCATCCCACGAAACATTTTGATCGATGCCAGCCAAGGTTTGTTTTAGTGGGCCAAAGTCGCTGATCTCGGGGAAGAATCAGTTTGCGCCCAGCCATCGAAACTAGCGACTGCTGTGTTGGACAATCTTCGTTAAAGGCTTCTTTAGCCACTATAACATGGTAATCGTCATCAATGCTCCACAGACCTAGGTCAAAAAGCCAGTGGGCATTTTTGCATAATGCAATTCCGTTTTGTGGGTCGTCGTTACGAGATCGGGCAAACTGGTGAATGTGTGCGGCGTCTACGATTGAGTGCCCCGTTATTGTCGTGATTCGATATCCTGTCAACGCACAGGTGTGGCAGTAGGCTGCAACAACATCTACTCGAAAACGAGCGGTTCTGCCTTCAGCCCGCGCCTCGACTTTGGCCTGTTGCGAGATTTCATCAAGCGATGTGACGTCAAGCGGTGGAGTAATGCCTGCGAGCTCGTATAGTGCGACTTGTTCACTACTTTCAAAGTAATTGGATATGAGCGTGTATCCAGCTGCTTGCCGAAATACGCCTGACTGTAAAGACTCGAATAGATCTTCAGAAAGACGAATCGAGAACGTGGAGTCCCGGTGTATTGAATCCGTCCCGTCATGTTTGTGGGTTGTCCAGAGCTTTGATGTTCGTAAGTGATGAAATGGCAGGCGTACATCTGGAGGTTGTGGTCGTCGGTGAGCCACGATTGACCAGTACACGGAGAAGCGGAAAGCTAGATCAGGAGTAAGCTTGATCTCAGTGCTTTTTAACATATCAGATTTTGCCAGCTCCAAAATCACAAGAAGCAAGAGCGGCTTATGGGGGGCAACACCCTTTGAGCGATCCACCCTTAAAGTTGCAAGCTTCTTGATTATGGCGTCTTGCTTATTTGTCACAATTTGCGTCACCATTCGAGTTCGAAAATTTTAGCGATGCAGGGCAATTCCAAACCGTCCACCGATCGTAATACGCTACATGATATGCAAAGTCTTTTCCGACCTCTACTGCCAATGCCTTCAAGCGCTGACTCGTCGGCTACCTGTTGTGTCAGATAAATCACTTTCTTTCTTTGGAAGCGGCTCTATTCGCATGAATCGGCGTCGCGTGCTATTTGTCTAATTGCTCAAGTATTGTGTTTGCAGTTAACTCAACGGAGGCTGTCGTCTTGGTCATCCGACCACCGAGCATGGCCTTGCCTTCCCATAGTTTGACGTTGCTGCGACTCCAATCGATCTTGCTCAGCTTACGGAGTTTAGCTTTCCACGACTTTGGATATCGCTGCATAATCGTAGCCCCAACCTTAGCAATTGCACAAAGGGTAACCCCGTGTGCGTGCACGGTTTGTTTGCGCAAATTAACGCGAGGTTCTTGAGAAGTCCAGTCAGGCATTGAATGTTGGACGGTGTTCCAAAATTCGATCGCAAGTTTCCTTTGAGCATCCAGAGCTAGTTTCTTCTGGTTAGTAAGAAGTGCCTCATTCGCTTGATATAGCCCGCTGAATGTAAATAGGTTCTTTGAACGATTGGATATCGTGGTCTTTCGGAACTCGATTGAATCCTTGAATGCAGAAGTACAGGAAATGACATCGCGTGTGATGTTGGCCAACGCATCCGTCTTGTCGTCAACAATCCGTTCGGAACGTCCTGGTTTACGTTGATTCGATTTTATTTCTCCAAACTTGCGACTCTGATTACTCAGAATCGGAAAGATCACTACTGAAATCGTTTCTTCGCTAAGTGACGGGAGATCTAATATCGCCTTTTCAATACCGAGTGCTCTGTAGGTCCCATCGAGGATCGCGATATCCGTATCAATTGCAAGGTTTAGTATTCCCGTTGAAACAGCGCCCGCTAAGGGCACAGTTGCTGTGAATTCATAATCTCCGTCAATGGAAATCGTCATTGCTGGCAAGACGTATGATTGAGGGTTGGTGGTTAGAAAGTTAGCAACTGCGTGATGCCGTTCTCGATCGACAGGAGTCGATCCAGTTACATGCTTTAGAATCTTCGTCAGCACAGCAAACGGAATCGCAGTTGTAAAGTACTCCTGACCAGCTTGCATGGCACGAATTGCTGGTAATCGATACGTGAAGCCCGGCTGTGTTGTCGTCGTCGAAACTCTTTTCATGATCCAAGCAATTCTAATCATTTGACTAAAGTCTGGAAGTCGATATGCTCTGAATGGAAGTGGCGGCAAACACTTCCTTTTGAAAGAGTAGGACTCGTGTAATGTCAAAAGACTCAGCGTTTTCGGAGTTCGGGATGGCCCGGACTGTGAAGGCTTTGTGCGAAGAGATTCGAGAAATCTACCTTTGGGATCAAATCCCCTGGGTCATCGGTTACAGTGGCGGAAAAGATTCCAGCGCGATTCTGCAATTGATTTGGCTGGCGATCAGAGAACTTCCTATCGAACAACGCACTAAACCAATCCACGTGATTTCTACCGATACGCTTGTGGAACAAACACTTGTGGCGGCATGGGTCGACGCATCCCATACCAAGATGCGGGAAGCAGCACTGGATCAGCAGATGCCGATCACCCCGCACAAACTTACTCCGGCCGTCCGTGATACGTTTTGGGTGAATCTCATCGGAAAGGGATACCCCGCACCCCGAAAACTCTTTCGGTGGTGTACCAGCCGAATGAAGATCAGCCCATCCAACGATTTTATTCGCTCGGTCATCCGGGATAACGGTGAGGCGCTACTCGTCCTCGGCACTCGCAAAGCAGAAAGTAGTCGACGCGGCCTGCGGATGGCGAAAACCGAGGCCGCCTCGAGAAGGGCTTTCTTGAACGAACGCTTGACGCTTAACACCAATCTGCCGAACTCCAAGGTCTATACACCGATTGAAGACTGGTCAAACGACGATGTTTGGCTGTTCCTTATGCAAGTCAAAAATCCGTGGGGCTACTCGAACAAATCGTTGCTTGGTATGTACCAAGGAGCATCGGCAGACGGTGAGTGCCCACTCGTCGTCGACACTTCGACACCGAGCTGCGGTAACAGCCGATTCGGATGCTGGACCTGTACGGTTGTCGACAAAGATCGTTCGATGGAGGCGATGATCAAAAATGATGATGAAAAAATCTGGATGACTCCGCTCCTAGACCTCAGAAACGATCTGGGAAATATGGATCTGGACCGCAGCCGTCGCGATTACCGCCGCATGAACGGCAAGGTTCAGTTGTACGGCAAGGATAAATCGAACCTAGATATCATTCCTGGACCTTACACCAAAGAGGCACGGGAGTATTGGCTTAGACGTCTTCTGGAAACTCAAAGCGAAGTACGTGAGCTCGGACCACCCGAAGTTTCTAGCATCGAACTGATAAGCATGCCAGAACTGCAAGAGATTCGGAATATCTGGTTGTATGAAAAGCACGAATTTGATGATAGCCTTCCTCGTATCTATGAAGAAGTCGTAGGAGAAACGTTTCCGCTTCCGGCAGCAGATGATCAATTGCTGCGAGGCGAAGACTGGCAATTGCTTTCTGAACTATGCGGCGATGACCCTACGTTCTTTGAGCTTCAAACAAGCTTGCTCGATGTCGAACGACAACACAGAGGCATGTATCGACGTGCAGGCATTTATGACGCACTAGAGGACCGATTAAAGAGCGCGCAGTTTGGTTCGCAAAAGGAAGCGTTAGAGACACGGAGAGCAGAAGAAAAGCGTCGTTTGGATGCGATGGAAGACCGTCACAATCTACACGTGATTCAGCCGAACCTTTTCGCGTTGGAACCTGAAGTTGAGGACATCGAAGCGTGATACTCAATGAACTAACTCTTACCAATTTTTGTGTCTATCGCGGTGAACAATCGATCGATTTGCGACCAGAGAGTCGAAAGGGAAAGAATCGCCCAATAGTGCTCTTTGGTGGTATTAACGGTGGAGGGAAAACCACGATTCTGGACGCTATCCAGCTTGTTCTGTATGGCAATCGCGCCACATGCTCCAAGAAGAATGAGAAGAACTACGAGCAATTTCTTCGCGAGTCGATTAATCGCGGAGTACACCCGTCCGAGGGGGCTTCGATTTGCCTATCGTTTCAATATGCATCGGAAGGTGTTCAGCATTCTTACGAGGTTCAACGTCGTTGGTTACTCAAAGGACCGAAGATTCGAGAGAGCGTTATCGTTAAAAAGGATAACGAGATTGATCGTTGGCTTTCGGATAACTGGGCTCAGCAAGTAGAGGACCTACTGCCCCAGGGCATCTCGCAACTCTGCTTTTTCGACGCGGAGAAGATTCGGTTCCTTGCAGAAGATGAGACCAGTAACGAGACGTTAGGCAATGCAATCAAAGCGTTATTGGGCCTGGATCTAGCCGAAAGATTAATTGCAGACGCGAGCGTTCTAGAAGGCCGCATCGCCAAGCGTTCGCGGCCTAGCCCTGAACAAACCGAACTACAAAATCTGGAGCTCCAGTTAGCGGAAAAATCGAGGGAACTGGATGCGTTAATGCAGAGTTCTGCTTCGTTGGAAAACGAAAGACTTGCTGCGAAGAAGCGACTCGATGATTCAGAACGGGTTTTCGAGTCGGTTGGCGGAAAACACTGGACGAATCGTCAAGCAAAGCAACAAGAGCTTGCGACTACCGAAGCTACCCTGGCGTCCATCAATTCGCAATTGATCGAGATTGCATCCAGTGAACTGCCTCTTGCGTTGGTATCGAACTTGATTAGTTCGTTTCAATCGAGAGTCGAATCAAGCAAAGAATTGAGCGAAGCGAAGATCTTCTTGGCTCAGCTCAAAAAACGCGATGATATGTTGTTGCGAGCGATGAAAGACAAGAAGGTCGAGTCAGAACCGATCGCAATTCTCCGAGCCATCCTGGAGAGGGATAGAAAAAGTCGTGAGTCGGCATCTGACGAGAAAAGCGAGGTCGAGCTTTCGGGTAGCGGCATGCGCTTGTTGAGCAACTTGTCAGATGACGTGGTTAAGACACGAAAAGAGTCTGTTACGGCGTTGGTGGCGAAAGCCAAAAGGTTGGCTCATGAAATTGAGGATTTGCAGCGTGCGTTGGCCGCAACACCGAAGGAATCTGGCATAAAAGAAGCTGCCGAGGCACTAAAGGCCGCTTCGCAGGAATATGCGGTGGTCGATCAAAAGTGTCAGAAATTGGAAGAGCAGCTAAAATCCGAGCGAGCAACTAGGACAGAAATTGAAGACCAACTCAAGCGTCTCAGGAAGCGATTCACTGATGAAGAGATTGCTAACGAAGAGGATGCGAGGTTGTTAAAGTTGCTTACGCGTACGCAAGAAACCATGCAGGTGTTTCTGCGTCGAGCGACAGATAACAAGATTGGTAGACTCGCGGAACTTATCACCGAATCGTTTCGATTCTTGCTTCGGAAAAAAGCTTTGGTTGAGAGGGTTGTTATCGACTCATCGACTTTTGCTATAGAACTTGAAGATGCGCACGGACAGAGGATCTCCAAGCAGCAATTATCGGAAGGGGAGAAGCAGATTTTTGCGATATCTGTTCTATGGGGGCTATCTCGCGCATCGGCTCGTCCTTTGCCAGCGGTGATCGATACCCCGATGGGGCGGCTAGATGCAGAACACCGCAATGCGTTGCTTGATCGCTACTTTCCGAATGCGAGCCACCAAGTCATTATCTTATCAACGGATACAGAAATTGAGGAAAACGCCTTTGCTAAACTCAAGCCATTCATCGCACGTTCCTATCACTTGGAGTACAACGATCAAGAGAAGAGTACGACAGCGATAGAGGGGTACTTCTGGGAAACGAGTGTGGTGTAAAGGTCCGAACATGGCAATCAAACAGATTAAACTCGCTTCGCAGGGCAAAGATCAGCTCGTTCGTTTGAAGTCAAAGACCGGTATCCAGCAATGGAACATTCTTTGTCGATGGGCGTTTTGCGTTTCCATAGCGGAAGACTCGCCGCCATCGCCAGTCGAGATCCCGGCGGACAGCAACGTCGAGATGACATGGCACGTATTTGGTGGTGAATACCAGGAAATTTATTACGCGTTGTTGAAAGAGCGATGCATACGAGATGGCATAGATCCAACCGATGACTCTGAGGTCAACCGTCAGTTTCGACTGCATTTGCATAGAGGGCTAGGGTATCTTTCGACGCCTAACTATATTCGATCCGTTGCTGATTTATTGGCGGTTGCAGTCAATTCAACTAGTTGATGAAACACTTCTTTTCCATTGGACATGAAACGATGAAACAAGCTATTCACCAAGTCGCGGCGCAAGTACTTTCCGAGAGCAAGCGTGGGATGACAGTAGATGAGATCTACGACACGATTATCGCGAAGGGACTCTACGAGTTTAAAGCGAAAAGCCCTAAGAGTGTCCTGAGAAGCCAGCTTCGCCGGCATGCCGGCGAAGCTGGGATTAAAGGCACGACAGGAACGACGGCTACGTTTCGAATCATGACGGACGGGCGGTTTGAGCTGAACGACAAGTAAGCATTGCGATGCAAATTCGGTAGGTGTCGTCAGGGATTGTTGCTCAACCCATTTTGAACGTCACCTCTAGTGTGAGCGGCATCTTTTCCTTTTGACCGCTTTGAACAATAGGGGAATCGAAAAATGCTTGAATCGCTTAGGCTGATCAACTTCAAAGGCTTTGAAAACCATCTCGTGGAGTTCGGAAATTTCTCGGTGGTAATCGGTCACAATAATGCTGGAAAGTCATCGTTATTCGAGGCAGTTCGCATTACAGATCAATGTGAAAATCACCTCGCACTATTCTTTCTATCTTTCGAGTAGCGCATCGCCATCTAACTCGTGGTGAACTTGATCGGCCTTGCTCGAATCACGCGAACCAGCTTGGTGCGACTAGGAACTGAGGGCCGCTGGGGTGGATCCGAATGTGGGCGGCGTTCATGGCTTGCCACGTGGTGAATGCCTGCGAAATACGCGGCGATTCGTCCAGAGTCGTGAGACGCATGCTGAGCTGCCGCTGCAAGTGTGTTTGCGCTAGGTTGCCGTCGAATTTTGGCTCGCTTTCATCCAGCGATGTGTAAAGTGACAATGTCATTAGATGATGATCAAGCACCAACGCTAGGGCATCCTGCGATATCGCATTGATGTAAGCACAGAATTTTGACGGCGCGAACTGATTGGTGGCTGGTTCAAATACGAAATACTTAATCGTCCGCTTGCCCCAAAGGTCTTTTCCTCGATCGGTTGCCAGCTCCGTATTCCATTGCTGAACATTGCTGAAGACATCGAATAAGTCCCCCGCGTAATGAAGCTCATAATCCTTGCCAGACGATACGGCATTGGCAATATGCATCGCGCGCGAAAGTTCCGCCTCGGTATCGATGGATGCGTGCAACAACTCTGCAATCGGCAAATGATTGAGTCGCTTGATCTCATTCGGTGATATCGTTGGTAGCAACATCGTTTGGAATGCTCGCATGCCAACTCGTCGCATCAGACGAATCGTATTAGCCGCTAGGTTCCGACGACCACGAGTGACGTGCGAACTGACCATAGCAATGAATGTGTCGGTCGGCGCTTGCGGCTGAAACAGATGCGAAGTTGCGAATTTTGCATGATTCGCGACTGGGTCCGCGCGACTGACTTCGAATTCTATCCATAGTCTTCTTTGCCCATCGTCGCGTGTAAGCAATACGTCTGCCCGTGCTGAGTAACCAAGTGTCCGCTGCCATGGTTCGTCGAGTACATCGACCTCGTGTTGACAGGTCCAACCAGACGGACAGGATGCCGCAAAGCGTTCTTGTAGAAAGCCCGTTAAACTACCCAATTTTCGTTTATCTCCCTTTGACCAATGTTTGCCCGGAACACACAGGGACGACCTGGATCGTAGATCTTATGGCAACGAACGTGAATCATCGAGATGGTAACTGGCAGGGTTGATGAGTGTGTTTGCTTTGATGGGAGGTTGGTCACTCTTGACCGACACTGACGCCATGAAACGGGCAGGAGTGCCCATTCTACGTTTGATAAACGTCCTTGTCGTGCTCGTGCTCGTGCTCGTGCTCAGTCCGGAGGACGGTGCTCGTGCTCGTGCTCGATTGGGTTGGCGATTCGATTACGAGCACGAGCACCATTCAATTGAGCACGAGCACGAAAAATGTGGGCAAAGATGAGAGCTTCTCCCAGGAGCGGGGCCGAGGGAGTGAAGGAGATCGCTGAAGAAAATCGGGACCAATGGATCTCGGCGCGAGTACTCCGCGAACACTCAAAGCTTCTCTGCCGTCTGCATCGGAAGAAACATCCGGTCGGGTAATTTCGGTAGCGAGATAAACCCGAACTTTTCATAAAAACGCGTTGCGGCTTCACCTTTGGAATCCACAACGATAAGACTGGCCGCGATCTCACTTGCCACGCGGACGCAACGTGTGATTGCATCGGATAAAAGTAGCGAGCCAACGCCAGGATGCTGCACGTCTCGCGCCAGTCGCCCAACCAGGATTGCAGGAATTTCGGGATACCGCGGAAGCTTTCTTGTGACCTCGTGCGGTAGTTCAGAAAGGGCTACCGATGTTGCGCACAGAGTATAAAAACCGATGACTCGCTTCGGTTCAGAGCGCTCGGTCAGTACAAAAACTGCCGACGCTTTTCGTTTCACATCTTGCTTCGCATACTTAACTAGGTAATCGTTGAGAACTGACACCCCACAATCAAACTGAGTTCGATCGTGCTGATTGCCAAGCGGTTCACATACGTATTCCTTCATCGGCTTTCGACCTGCTTGCGATAGCCCTCCACGGCAAGCTTCAACTTTTTGTTTGGCTTCTTGGGTGCCAATAAAGCATCGACAAGAATCCTACTTTGCGCTTGGTCTAAGTGCAGCTTTTCATGCTCGTCAATCACTTTCTTTGCAGCGACTTCAACATGAGCAAGCACAAATTCGGAAACGGTTCGACCGCTGACGGCTGCAGCCCGCTCGATTAGATCTTTCTGTTCTTGAGAGATTTTGAGGTGCTATTTGCGGTTGCCATCACTTGCTCCTTAGTTTCATCAATTGTACGGCATATTTCCGTACAAGTCAATTTGATTCCATTTGTCTGCCCAATTCAAAGCTATGTCATTTTCTTGGTCGCTGCTGCATTGCTCTGTAACCCTTACAGGAGCATACCTTAGTGCTTAGTGGCCGCGAAACGCGGATGCGTAGTGCTTTGTGCTTGGTGCTTGGTTTCCTGCAGCCTCACGCCTCAAGCCTGTTCTTGGTGCTTATACCTTATACCTTATACCTTATACCTTAGTGCTTAGACCTTAGTTGAGTAACACATCTCAGAACTCCGCGCACGGCTTACACTTGCCTACGATTAGTATCGATTAGCGAAGATTAGTGTTCCCCTTTCTTCGCCAGTGCGCTCGCCCAACAGAAAAACCATTTGGGAACACTAATTACCACTAATCAGCACTAATAAAGACTTCAGTCCTTGCTTCTTAGCAAAGAAGACGGATCGGCGGAGCGATCCGCGACTATGGGGGCGGTGACATCTATTCGTGTGATTCGTGGTTAAGGGCCACGCAGCGATTACCGATGAGGCTCGATGGTAGTGCTCTTTAAACTGACTCGGGAGCCTTGCTCCGTTTTAGCTTTTTAACAGTTGCTATAATGCGAACACGTGTCTGTAATTTTCAAACTTGAACTATGACCGGGCTCCCGTGGACGCAGATCTCTTAACAACCCCTTTATCGGATAAAATCTTCGGCTGTATCACGGGGCTGGTGTTTGCTGATGCAGTCGGCGCGTGCTTCGAAGGACTTTCGCGAGACGAATTACACGCAAGCTTCGATGACAAGTCGGCTGCTTGGGCGTTCGCTGTGAATCGTCAAGAATTGCGATACACAGACGATGGACAGATGACGCTAGCCATCGCGGAATACCTTGCCGAAAATTCATCAATCGACAGTGTCTCTTTAATGCATCGA
>JALOQS010000402.1 GCA_025459355.1 Pirellula sp. | reverse complement strand
ATTCGTTGAGACTAACCTTTACGCGGCGACAAGGTCTCACGATTAGCTCACCATCGCGGACACATAGTTCAACAGTACTGCCTTCGGAAACAGCGATCTTTCCTGCGATAGATTGCGGAATTCGAACCGCCAGACTATTTCCCCACTTTTGAACTTTAGTCATTTTTCACCTCAGGTTCACTGCCGTATCTACAATGAAGATACGCACCAGAGAATTGAGAGTCAACTGTATTCGCCAGTTTTTTGGTGCCTGCCAACGTTACTGAATCGCGCACCCGAATTAGCAGACCTAATTCGACACAATAATCTCCCAATTGGTGCCAGCCACTGAATGATCGTCCACCAGCCACCGATCTACAATCCCCCGAGCATAACTGGTATATATGTACGTGTTGCGAACACGATCTAAGCAAGTTACGCAAATCGGCTTGAATAGTCCGAACAGCCGAACGGATTCACGACTCGATTTTTTGGAAGGAGCCTTATGCATTCTTTGCAATTCTTCATCGGCCTCATTGTTGGTATCTTGTGCGAGCCGATTCTCCTATCCAACGACCCGGCACCATCGCAAACGACACCACGGGGTCTCGATGGCAAATGGCTCTTGGAGTCGGTTCTCGTTCGGCAGCAAGACAGCTTGGAGCAGTTCTGGTGGTCAGTCGTTACCGTTTCTTCTGATAGCTTCTCCGTTACTAATTTCCTCGATCCATCCAAGGAACTAAAAGGTAAGATTCGACTGGATGACAAATCGCCGAGCCATCTCGACATCGAACTTGAGGAACTCGATTTTTCCAGCCTGGGAGAACCGCTAAAAATTGAGGCTTCGACTTTAAAAGGTATTCTTCAATTCGATAACGAAGACGCGATGACGATCGCGATCAACACATCACCAATCCACGATCGACCCGCGAAATGGGAATCTACCAAGTCTGTTGTTCTCATCCGCTTGCGCCGCGCCCCAAAGGGCTTCGAAAATTACCCCTCCGAAGTTGCCATTCAAGTGGAAACAGCAGATGGAAAACCTGCTCAAGATGCTGTCGCTGCTAGGTTTCATTCAAAACGACTCAAGGGCAATCAACCAGATACCCCATGGACGTTTTCAGAGGAGAAGAGAACCGATTCGAACGGAATAGTTGTATTCCCTTACACAAAACTACCAAGGCTCATTGTTGATGAGAGCACAAAACAAATTGCCTTCCTCAAACTGAGCCCAGGGTCGCTTATCGACGGCAAGATCAAAGTGCAACTCGCGCCTGCCTGCGAAGTTCGTGGGACTATCATCTCTGAGGAACTTGCAAAGGCCGGTCAGCCAATCGGTTGGACAAATGTATACCTTGAGGCTGAAGGGAACAGTTTTGCCTATTGCAGTTCCGAGCATGGCGCATTTGATTTTCGTGTCCCGGCCGGCAAATACCAACTGAATGCGTATGGCAGCAACTTAAGTAGACGGACCGTTGATTTCTCGGTGTCCCCTAACCAAACCGAAATGACCGTCGATCCTATTTCATTAAAGCCTAAGGCGATTGCATTGCTAAAAGGCAAGCCAGCACCCGAGTTAATGGATGTGACTGCTTGGTCAAGCGAGCCCCTCAAATTGTCTAACATGAAGGGCCAGTACGTCCTCGTCGATTTTTGGGGGTACTGGTGTGGTCCATGCGT
This sequence comes from Pirellula sp., assembly GCA_025459355.1. GTDB lineage: Bacteria > Planctomycetota > Planctomycetia > Pirellulales > Pirellulaceae > JBKCUI01. Next base: position 3,103 of record JALOQS010000402.1, on the reverse strand, counting down.
ACATGACATGCCTGTACTCATCGAGCTACACGAGAAGTTCGGCGGCAAGGGATTAGCCATCGTTGGCATTCACGTGGATCTCGAGGGAGAGGTTGACTCGAAGGAAAAGCTCAAGGAACAAACCTCAATTTTTGTTAACGGTATTTGGCAAGGAAAAGAACTGCCATTTCCGAATGCAATGATATCAGGGGAAGTAGTCGGCGAAGGCGATAGTCGACGGCGTAGTGGTACGATCTTGGCCTACGGAATCGAGGCATTCCCAACTACAATCCTGATCGATCCGAACGGAAATGTTGTCGATGAGTTCTCATGTCGTGACATCAAGCAGGCTACCGAAAAGATCGAAAAACTCTTGAAAGAACTTAAGTGATGGTGCGAGGAATGAGAAGCACGCTGATTCGTCGTGCCTATTAACCTCATCGATCATTTGATTAGGGCCAGCTACTGTTTCTGAACCTCGCCCCCCAATCAGCAAATCTTATTCTAGACGATAATCCGTCTTCCCAATTGGTGCCAGCCATTGAATAAAGCGGACTGGAGAGCGTGGGTGTTTTCTAGGCGGGAGTGCCTAGTTCTTGAACGCTTGAGCCGGCTGAAGATTAAGCCATCCATGACCCCACAGAAGGGGCGGATCGTTCCCATTAAGGCGTTTTGTCCGATTCACTTCGAAGATCGGATCGATCAACCACCCCGAAATGTGCATGCCGCTTAGGCAAAGCCGTTTTCCTTTGCATTGCGAAAAACAAAAGATTTTTATCTTGCAACGGACACTAAAACGCCATTAAGAGCCTTCTCAGACGCATGACCTCGCGTCCTGCTCGAATGGAACTGGGGAGCTGGAACATTGGCACAGCAATCGCAATTTGGATAGGAGGTTTTGTTTTCCTACCGGCTGAAAGTCCTTTCGGCCCAAGAATTAGCAATGAGAATTATGACAGCTTTCGACTTGAACTGGGAAATCGCTAAATCTCTCTCCAACAAGCGTTCAGAAAAAACTCCCTCCGACGATGCTAGCCGAACCCTTGGCAAGCTTCCCACCCAATATCTTCTGGTTTTCCTATACCTCGCTATCATCGCTATGGTAGCAGCTTATGACATATACCTGACCTTTCAGTATCAGAAAACCCTCTACGAGATGGAGCTGAATCCGATTGGTCGCTGGATTATGGGTCTCGACAACCTCAAAATACCTGGGGTTTATCCGGTTACGTTCTTGGTTTCTCGATGGGGCCGAATCGGGCATGGCGTTGGGATAGGTGTTTCGGCGTTTCAACTGGGACTTGCTGCGTTCCTGACCTTCGCATAGCCTTAATGGGTCCGCCCCTGGCGTTACTCGGTCGTCGTGAACGTTTCTTAGGGGAGTAAACGAAATACCCTCAGGCGTTACTGCGCAGGTAGACGGATGCTGAACGAATCGAATTCGAATCTCTTTGAATTGGATCATCAGTACAAACCGGCTGGTGATCAACCGAAAGCCATCGACACGCTCGTTCGAGGACTTAAGGATGGCAAGAAGCATCAGGTCCTGATGGGGGTCACTGGCTCTGGTAAAACCTTTACCATGGCCAACGTTATCCAAAGGGTGCAACGACCAACCCTCGTGCTGAGCCACAATAAGACGCTCGCCGCACAACTCTATGCCGAGTTCAAAGAGTTCTTTCCTCGCAATGCTGTTCACTACTTTGTAAGCTACTACGACTACTACCAGCCCGAAGCTTACATTCCGCAACGTGACATCTACATCGAAAAGGACGCGTCGATCAATGAAGAGATCGATCGCCTGCGTTTGGCTTCCACCAGCGCGCTCGTCAGCCGACGCGACTGCATTATCATCGCTAGCGTCTCCTGCATCTACGGATTAGGATCACCTGCCGACTATAGAAGAATGGTCGTTCCCATTCGATGCGGTGAAGAAATCAATCGCGAGAATCTATTGCTGCGACTGATCGACATTCAATACGAACGCAACGAGATCGCTTTTGAACGAAGCAAATTCCGAGTCCGTGGCGATACGATGGAACTCTGGCCATCCTACGAAGAGTTCGCTTATCGAATCGAATTTTGGGGGGACGAGGTCGAACAGATTTCCATCATCGACCCAACTAGCGGCGAAGTGATCTCGCGGCAAACCGAAGTCTACATCTATCCAGCTAAACACTTCGTCACTTCCGAGGACCGTATCCAATCGGCCATCAAGGTGTTGCGAGCCGAACTCGATCAGCAGATGGCCAAGTTTCACAGCGAAGGAAAGATCCTCGAAGCCCAACGCTTAAACGCTCGCACGCGATTCGATATCGAGATGCTCGGCGCGGTCGGGCACTGCCCTGGCATTGAGAACTACTCGCGTCCACTATCGGGCAAGCCCCCCGGTGCGACCCCCGATACCCTTTACGATTTCTTTGACAAAGACTTTCTGCTACTGATCGACGAATCTCACGTCACCATACCCCAAGTTCGCGCCATGTATGCGGGAGATCGAAGCCGCAAAACGACCCTCGTCGATCACGGATTTCGCTTGCCCTGTGCTCTCGACAATCGGCCTCTCAAGTTCGAGGAATGGGAAGAGAAGATCAATCAAGTCATCTTCGTCTCGGCCACTCCGTCTGACTACGAGCTGGATTTGACAGGAGGTGAAGTCGTCGAACAAGTGATCCGCCCGACCGGCCTATTGGATCCCAAAGTTGAAGTCGTCTCCGCTCGTGGCCAAGTCATGCATCTGCTTGAGCAAATTCGCGAACGCATTGCTATGGGGGATCGCACCCTCGTAACAGCGCTTACTAAACGCTTGGCCGAAGATCTGTCGAACTTCTTTGTTGAGAACGACATTAAGTGCCGGTGGCTTCATAGTGAACTCGATGCCTTTGAACGTGTCGACTTGCTTCGCGATCTCCGAGATGGCCGCTGCGACGTGCTCGTGGGTGTTAACCTGCTTCGAGAAGGGCTCGACTTACCCGAAGTCAGTTTGGTCGCCATCCTCGATGCCGACAAGGAAGGGTTTCTGCGTAGCGAAACGTCTCTGATTCAAACCATCGGCCGGGCCGCTCGAAATGCCAACTCCAAAGTGATTCTCTACGCAGACACAGTAACGCTCGCGATGCAAAAC
>JALOQS010000120.1 GCA_025459355.1 Pirellula sp. | reverse complement strand
TGTGACCCAAGTCTTAATCGGTTCAATTCCAATCGGTCACCCTTGATCTAAAAATGCACTTGAGCTATCCCAGCAACGCATCTTGATTCATCCAAAACATTTCCCAGACGTGGCCGTCCAAATCCGCCAAGTTTCGGTTGTACATAAAACCGAGATCCTGCTTTGGGTTGATGTCCGCAGTACCTCCGTTTTGGGTTGCAGCGAGATTCATTTTATCGACAGTCTCGCGACTGTCGCAGGAAAGGGCAAGCATGACCTCGCTTGATGTAGCGGGCGGAATCGGGCGGTTAGTGAATGTCTTCCACTTGTCGTGCGTTAGTAGCATTACAAGTATCGAGTCACTCCATACCATGCAGGCGGCCGTTTGATCGGTGAATTGCTTGTTAATCGCAAACCCCAGTGCTTCGTAAAAAGCTATCGAAGCGGTCAGATTGGAAACGGGTAGGTTAACGAAGATCTGCTTACTCATGAATTTTTCATTCTTATTGGTTGGTGGCTCGAGTTTTGTCTGTGTAATTGTCGGTCGGTAGTCAGTGAAATCGACATCGCGGCCAGATTTTCAATGGATTTATCTTTTGGTCGGTCAACCATTCGAATTCTACCCATTTCTAATCATTCAGTCCCGTGGCCCAGCGGCGAGACTCCGGGTTATGAGTTGTCTGCCAGAGAGTACATACTTTTCTGTTCATTGTTTTGCCTCACTAGGACGCCTAAAGTTGCGAGATTCGCGGCTGGTTAACTGCAAGGCGTACGTGATGATGCCCTCATTTTACCGACCTGACTAACGTCGTGTAGACGGAAGTTAAAAGCTGTAAATGAGTCGAAATGCTGCCTCCGGTATGGTTGCTTCTCGCGTGAACAGGCAGCCGGAACCTGCCTGCAGCATGATTTGGTCTCTGAGCTCGCGATGAACTTGCGGCATCAGGCGGAACTCGCTACCGCCATTCAAATCGACTGCTGTGTTGGTCTCAACGCCCAGCGTCGTGTAATCGCTGATATGTCGAAAAAGGGAGAGGTTGAGCAATCGTTGCGTTCGAAGTGCTGGATCTTCCCCACCCAACTCTGTCCGTAATCCAGCCATGGCCAGAGCCGACCAAGTTTCATCGATTTGAACACCCGCCAAATAGAGAAGTGTGGGAGACCAATTACCGCTATCTTTGTCGTAGAGCAAAATACCTTGTGCGCCATGGATAAACTTGTCGCAAAATCCTTTACCGAACGTGATTTGTGCCGCCGTCTTGTAGGACTTAAGCGACCATTCTTCGAAAGGCAATTCAAACTCAAACGCCAAACCATCGGCAACGGCGAATTCGACCTCTGGAGCCCACTCTGGCTTACCCATATTGCGATTGAGAGGGATCACCGCGAGTGTATTAATCTCGGCCTCGCCGCGAACTGCTCCCAAAGGGCGAACCAGATCGAAGACCATTGGTTCAGGAATTCGTGGCACATCATCACCGTCGTAGAGTTCCTCGGCACCAAATTGCTCTGGCCAGTTGGTCGAGAATCGCGAGACCTGACTTCTTTTTAGAGAACTTAATATGGGGTCAATATCCTGGCTGCTTGCCGATGAGCCGAGCAGCGCGAGCGAAAAAATGATTGCAAGCCACGTAGCATCCATGCGTTGTGTCATTTGTTAGAAGACTTCCTTGTTGGTCATTCGGATCCGAACGTTATCGACAAATACTTCCTTGAACGTGTCATCAGCACCCATACCACTCTCACGTGCGGAGATCTTGACGATTCCATACCTTGCATCATTTGGAAGAGGCATAACTAGCTTCACTTCTTGCCAGGATTCTGGGTCCGAATCTGCAGCTATCGTGTGCGATGAGACTCTCACATCTTTACCTAGACGATTTGGGGCCAAGTCGATATCTAGCTCGGGCAATTCAGAATAAGTATAGAGTTCTAAAGCGATCAGATAGGAGATTTTTTCTCCACTTGCGCGTGCGTTCGCAACCATCTTCGCCTCAAGAAATAGGGACGCTCGTCGAGACGTGTTACTGACCGCGCTAAGATCTATTAGTTGATATAACTCGCACTCGTTCGACGGTTGGTGCAATGAACGAACGAACTGTAGCATCCGATTTCCGTGTGGCGCGAGATTGACCTCTTCACCAGTTACGCTTTTGGCTTCGTCGCCGTACCATCCGGATAAAATCGGCGTCGCGGAGATATCAAGATCTCTTTCGAAACTGTAGTCCGATAGTTGTATAGGCATGTCAATCAGCCGATTCTGATCAAACCACCAGTATCCGCTAAGAAAGACCGATACCATCAGTGCGACTACGAGTGTTCCAAGCGTCAGCTTCATCAAGTTGTTTCTCGGCGAGTCGACGAATTGACTTGGAATCGTTGGGCGATCGACTCCCAATTCATAACGCAACAGGCCATCGACCATAGTCTGATCTAGATATTCATTTTGAAGAAGCGGATCCTCACGAAGCAATCCTGTCAACCTTACCCGATCTTCTGGCTGGAGAAGACCGTCGCAGAGATCGGCGATGAGTTCACGAGCAGATTTCTGGTTAGCGGCAGTCATGGATGGGCCTCCTGGACTTTTCTGTAGATACAATCCATGAGGGACTGTCGGATTCGGTAAAGTAGCTGGGAGATTGCGCTTACCGTCTTTCCCTGCTGGAAAGCGAGGGCCGATACAGAACCGTCCGATGTATAGCGTTCTTGTAGCAATTGACGGTGAGCTGGTGTCAAGCGTTGCAAGCAATCGCGTAAAGCATCCAAATACCTGTCTAATTCGTCGGAGCGTTGCTCTTGGACCACACACAGTTCCTCAAAGAGGTCTGGCTCGAAGATCACTTGTTCACGCTTTAACCTCCGGCGATAGTTCAAAACATGATACCTCGCTATACGGGTCGCCCAGGCAGTAAAGTTTGTTCCTTTCTCAAAATCTTCAGCCTTGCGACAGAGCGTCAAGTTGGTCTCTTGAAGCAGATCGCTAGCCGCCACCGGATCTGGGTGCAATGAGAAAATGCAGGCATAAATCGACGACTGGGCCTTTGTCAGCAAAAGCATAAATTCATCCGATGCACGATCCAACTCTTAGTCCTCCGATTACTAATGTCGCGTACTTGTCCGATCTAACGCACGCGATTGTTGAAATCTCGTCATACAGATGGGCGACTTCAAGCAACCAATTTAAGCGACATCACGAACGGTGCAAACTAAACGCCAATTCGATCCACTCGTTCAAAGGTAGAAACGAGCCGAACCTTGTCGTGCCGCATGGTTTGTAGCAAACGCAAGACCTCAGCAGATTCCTCTGACAATGTTGTTACTGTAACCTCTCTTGGCTTAAGTGTCTTAATCGTGACCTCGCCATTTGCCAGACCCTCACATGTGCCAACCAATTCCTGCAGGTAGGTCTCTGCGCTCTGTTCTGCTTCAACAACTCCGCGAGCACGAACGAGGATCCACAAGCGAAACTTCTCCTCCTTTTGGTTTCTCGTAACGACGAAGCGGATTGAGTGAAGGTAGACCTTCTCAATCCGCATAACGGAAGCAAGGAAATTTCTGTTTCGGAATTGATCCAGCGTCGACGCAACGGCAGATACGACGTTCATGCCTGGTCTCCTGTAGCAATCTTGCAGTTTGCGACTCAACCTTAGAGCCTATCCGAAAACCATCAGAAACCGCGGCTAGCGCCAGAGCGGCTAATAGTTTTCGGATAGGATCTAAGTACTTTTGGCTTACCCCTTGGTTGATTTTTGGAAAAACCCCACCCAGGAATTTCGATGATGTTGCGAAGATACATTGGCACGGCATTTTTGGTACTTGCGGCAAATTGCAACAATTCGGTCGCAGAGGATTGGTGGCAGTTTCGTGGACCTGGTAGCAACGGGGTCGTGCGAGACTTAAAACTCCCCGAAGTGTGGGGAGAGGATTCCAGCGTGAAGTGGAAAGTGGCGATACCTGGCGAAGGTTGGTCGGCTCCCATTGTGATAGGAAAGAAAGTAATTGTTACGACTGCGGTCTCTTCGGGACAAAAGAGCAAAAACTCGGAGCACAAGTGGCAGGTAATCTGCCTCGATGCGGATACTGGAAAGGTGCTTTGGACCAAGGATGCCCTTCAAGGCAAGCCGCGACTGGGAACGCATCGCGACAACACGTACGCATCGGAAACGCCAGCAACCGACGGAACGCGAGTCGTTGCGTATTTTGGAATGATGGGAATCTTCTGCTACGACTTGAATGGTACAGAACTCTGGCAAAAAGACATAGGAAGTTTCCCGATGAAGAATGAATGGGGGACTTCGAGTTCACCTATCATCCACAACGGCCTGGTTTTCGTACAAGCAGACAATGAGCAGAAGTCGTTTATCATCGCTCTTGACTTGATTACCGGGAAAGAAGTTTGGCGACAGGAACGCGAAGAAGTCTCGAATTGGGGCTCCCCGATCATTTGGAAAAACAGTTTGCGATCCGAGCTAGTCACTGCTGGAAAAACGATTCGATCCTACAACCCATCGGACGGAACGCTGCTATGGCAGGCGACTTCCAGTGTCGGAGGGTACAGTTCCTCTCCATCGGGCAATGCTGATCTCTTGGTGGTGGGGCATCAAGGGCGTGATGGCGCTGGAATGATGGTGGTTAAGGCGGGAGCAATGGGTGACATTAGCATGAAGCCAGGTGAAACATCCAATTCCAACATTCTCTGGAGCACGACGAAGTTTGCTCCCCAGCGTTCGTCCCCTCTACTTGTCGAAGATCAGATATTCTTACTCGGAGGGAGGAGCGGGATGTTGGTTTGTGTCGATGCGAAAACGGGTACTGTGCTGTATCAAGACCGACTCCCCGATGCTGGTGCGTTCTGGGCCTCACCCTGGCTTTACAATGGTATGGTTTACTGCCCAGACGAAAACGGAAATACCTTCGTCCTCAAGCCGGGCCCAAAATTGGAGCTAGTGCGTGTCAACAAACTGCCTGAGGAAAATGCTCGCTATTGGGCAACTTCAGCGGCAAGCCAGGGCACGCTTTTCATCCGTTCGTCCAACACCGTTTACGCTATATCCGCGAAGTAAGTTGGCTCTCGCAATGATTGATGATTTCTGTGGCTTTCGGTCGCAAGATTTGACTGCGGAGGGGGCAGAAATCGTGTCGGAATTTGCGATGTTGTTGCTCCTGCCGATTTGCAAACGCCCTAGAGCCTATCCGAAAACCGTCGAAAACCGCGGCTAGCGCCAATGCGGCTAATGGTTTTCGGATAGGCTCTTATGCTCAGGCATGCCGTACATCACAAACAGTTCCCACGGCCGATCGATGATATCAGTCGACTTAAATCCACGTGGCACATTTACTTGGATTCAGCAGCGAGTGAATTCATCAATAATGAGAAACACTTTCTGGATTGATCCGTATGGCCGCGAAGCTGAACAAGAGGACGAACAAGGTTGTCAGCCCGCATCTGTCTCCCGAGGGCATCAAGAAACTCGAAAAGGCGAAACGTGATAGCAATGCCTGCGAATAAGCACTTGCAAAGGAAACTGGAACATTGAAAGCTCCCCTATCACAGACAGATGCCGAATCGAAACCGGATCTGTTGATAATGAAAAGTAGGTACTTAAGGCGAGTGCTTCTGGCGGGATTGTGCATCGCTACCGCGTACCTCGTCGTTGCATATGTGGTGCTTCCCTTGTGCTGGATCGGTTATGCCTATCGACACCCGGCAATTGATAAAACGCCAGGCGTTACAACCACCCGGGATCATCATCCAGGCGATCCGATCAACTTAGCTTTGATTGGTTCAGAACTCGATTTGAGACGAGTCATGCTCGCTTCGGGTTGGCTGGTTGCCGACCCACTAAGTATTAAAGACGATTTGAGGATCGCAGCGGACACGGTGCTTGGGGAATCCTACGGCAACGCACCGGTCAGCGATCTTTTTCTTTGGGGGCGAAAAGAGGATGTGGCGTTTGAACAACCCGTCGGCAACGATCCGCGGAAGCGGCATCATGTTCGATTCTGGAAATCAGCTGAGCTCGATGCCGATTCGCGACCAGCCTGGATGGGTTCAGCCTCCTACGACAAACACGTTGGACTTAGTCACACGACAGGCCAAATCACTCACCATATTGCAGCAGACGTAGACGCCGAGCGCGACCATCTTTTCGAAACCTTGCGAGCCAGCGGTGGGCTTGTCAGCGAACAGGAAGTCAAGAACTTTCACACTATTCGGGAGGGGCGCAATGGTGGCGGCGACCCGTGGTATACCGATGGTAGTTTGTTGATCGGGACCCTTGCGAAAAGCTCGGAATGAGCGAGTGCGCTGGAGGTATAGCTAGTTTCAAGGGAAACTAGCTGCTTCAAGGGCGAAACGATTATTGGACTCGAGTTTGTGAGTCCTGTGGCAAAGAAATCATTCAATACTAAGAGCCTATCCGAAAATCATCGAAAACCGCGGCTAGCGCCAGAGCGGCTAATGGTTTCCGGATAGGCACTAAACGCCTGGTTCACGAACCTGAGGAGCAACGATTACATGGATCATCCATCACCGGCCCCTGACCTAATCAAGGTTACTGAAATCTTCTTGGTTCCCAGCAGCTTTTTAGTTGCCGCCCTTGGTACGGCTGATACAAACCTACATCGAGCTGCGGTATCCGTAGTCGGGTTGATCATCAGTGTCCTGTGGTGGTCCTCCAGCAGGGAAGCATTTTTTGAACTGGTCGAGTTTGGCAAAAATAACACAGGAATCCTACGAAATCGAACCCGTATTTTATATTGGTTACCGATCATCTTTGTAGTCGGATGGTTTGGTTCTTCGTTAGTTCACGCCATGCTCTGGAATCAACCACTTGGTGCCGACTTGGGCCGCAGTGATTAGTAATGGCGATGTCCGCAAGACATGCAACGCGCTTTTCAGGGGCCATCTGGTTTTTCAGTTGGAAATAATAGGATTTCAAGGGAAAGGGGGCTCCGTAGGACAAAAGTATGTCCCGATCTTGTGCAATATCGACAAGCACTCTCGCAAAGGCGCTAAGAGCCTATCCGAAGACCGTCGCAAACCGCGGCTAGCGCCAATGCGGCTAATGGTTTTCGGATAGGTTCTAAGTCGCAAAGAAGAGACGGAGAGTCGAATATGAGGATATTCAAAGATGTCTTCTATCTTCTTGTCTATCATCTTTTGCAAATCCGTCTTCTTTTTGCTGCAGTGGAAAGCTAGGGCAGAAGAAATAGGGGGCAGACAAATAAAAAGTAAGAGCAGCCGTCAACTTTTATGGGATGCGACTTGGAAAATGATTGTGACAGACTGTGCGCATGGAGTCGCGAATGCTGTCTCCGGAGGAATCAGCAGTAAGAGCAGGTCTATCAAGCGACGAGCGGGAGGTTACCGAAACATCGAAAATTTTAAAAAGCCGACCTGTTTTGCTCTGGTAGCCTCGATCTTTATTCACGGTAATGCCGGATGAACCTTCACTTGCTATCATCTTTAGCTGTGCCACGATGTCTTCTACGGTTATGAAATCTCCTTCATCACTTGCTCGAGAATGGCATTGCCGCTTTCTCGGCAAACGTCGACGAGCGTCTGCCCGAGGTAGTTCCGCCGCGTGGGATCAAGTCCTTGTTCAAGAAGTTTGCGCATCAACGCTGGATCTGTAAGTCCTGTTAGTTCGCTTCCAGTTTCCAAACGATCAATGGCCGTGCTATCCGAGTTTAGAAGTAAGTCCAGCAGTTCTGCATCGCAGTTTTGCATTGCACAGCGCAAAAACTCGTCGTGCTGAACAGCGGGTGAACCGTCGCGAATCGCCTGTTTCATTTGCTCCAAATCCATGCGATAAGGAGGCCAGTAGGCTCCATGCTTTTTCAAGAGATCCTGCAAAGGCTTGGCGCGATCGCCGTGATAAACCTCTGCAATGGTTAGACAACATTCACATGAATCTACTCCTGCATTGGGATTCGCTCCATGATCGAGTAACAATTTCGCTGCATCGAGGTGGTTCGAACGGCAAGCCTCCCATAGGGCTCGACCCTCGGGCGCACACTCTTCAGGCTTTTTGGGATCGGCACCATGGTCGAGAAGAACTTGGACGATGTGCGAGTGGCCTGCAGCCGCAGCTCTCGAAAGTGGACTTATCCGCGACGAGTCCAACTGTTTGGCAACCGATGAGTCGAGTTCGATCAATCGTTCAAGCCGTTCCAGGTCGCCAACTGCTGCCGCCACAGATGCCGTGTATTCAGCACCCAGGGCAAGCAAGAAGCCAATCAACACTGAAGTATTACGTAGCGATGGATGTGACTTACCCCGCGTTTCACGATACCAATAGTCCGTTGCACCTGAGACAGCAAGCAAGACAGGGGAACTGCCATCAGCGCGTAATGCGTCAATGGGAGTACTAGCAGATACAAACCGTTTTATCCAATCCACTTGGCGAGTAAGGATGCACCAATGAAGAGCATTATTTCCTAGCGCATCGCTGGCTGTCACTAAATATGGATACTGATCAATCACCTGTTGAATCGTATGTGAATCTCTTGAAATGATGGCAGTCTTGAGCAAATCAAATTCTGGTTGGTAATTAAACCGTTGCTCCGCAAAGCTGCGCAGCAGCAACTCAATCTCGACGTGCTCCATTTGTCGAGCTTTTGTGAGCAGTTTGTCCCATGAATCATAGGTGTAACGCGATTGGCCCGGATCGGCACCTTGCTCCAACAGAATTCGCACAACCTCGGCATGTCCTGCCTCAACTGCTCGGTGAATCGGAAATTGGTACCAGTACTGAGCGTTTACCAGTCGTCGATCTTTTTGCAACAACGCCGACACAGTTTCGACATCACCTTTGGCTGATGCATCAAATAACGCCCAGGCATCATCACCGTCCAAAATATCAACTCCATAGACATAAGTCTTTGTCTTCATCTCTGGTGGTTGCGCCGTTGTATTCACTGCTGTGCCTTTTTCGTTTGTAGAATTTTAGCGGTAATGGCTGTCTCAAAGACCGTGCCAAATGCGATGCCGATCAAATAACAAACGAGATCCGTCCACAGGAATCCAAAACCCAGCACCAGTCCTCCCAACTTGGTCTGACGGATCGAGTCGATCCAAGGAGCTTGATAGAGCTGGCTGATCTCCACCAGGAAAGCGAGAGCTAGCGAGATCGCTGCCCGTGTCAGGATCTGCCCACCACCCAGCAGCGTGCTTACCAATAGGAAGAGCATCAGCGCCCAAAGTGTGTCGCCGGCATACTCAGCCAAGTATGTCGGCAATTGTTCACGGTATTTGCGCGATGCCAGTCCTGCAAACATTACGACAGTGGCAGCGAGGAGGTAAACGAATCGAGTTCGAATCAATCTGTAGGTTCTTTCTAGTTCCGTTGAGCGGTCGGACATTCCTTCGAACGCTTGATCACCCAATCGTATTGGATAATCTGTCGTGAATCGGTTTGTCGATGATGGCAGAGTTTAAAAGTGAGCTGGAATCTCTGCCAAGCCGTTCGCATATACCGAGGAACTCATCAAATGGCACGTCCAAGGCTTGGACATCTCTGGGGGCTATTAGCGCAATAGAGCCCGACCATGCGTCTGGCGAGCCTGGGAAATACACAACGATTAAACCATTTGCCAAGCAATCTGCTTGAAACGCGAGGACAAGGCCCCCGTCCCTTTTGACCAACGCGGGACGGAGCGACGGTACGTTGTCATTGCCACCAATCTTGTCCGCTAAGAGATCCTTGAAGATCCCGTATTTTGGAAAAACCTTCATCAGCTGTTTCTCGACTTTCTCCGAGAAACGAGCACCGATCGCGCGACGCGCGAGCAATCCAGCAACAAAGCATGCAACGAGTAGAAGCAGAATTGCGAGGCTGTAAAGCATCGCAAAACCGATAACGGAATCGAAAGGATTCCACGGTTCGAGGTATTTGTGAACGGTGATGACGACTTGATAGGTATAAGCCAGCAACACGGCCACGACGGCAAGAGGAAGCAGGAATAGCAATCCGCCCACCGCTGTGGTTTTAGTGAAGTTCAGCGACTTGTTGACCCGGCTTTTCATGCTCGAAGATACCCTGGTTTGAAAAATTGCAGATCGGTTGATGCGGAAGTGAATGCACTCACCAAAGCACGTTCATGCGCCGCGCTTTCTATCGCAATTCTAATTCAAGAGACTGGGTATCTAACCCATTGCGTTTACTCCTCCAGGGATCTGCCCCCGAAATCTTGGGCTTTTTGAGTAACTGAGCCGAAATCAACGGTCCATCCGGCATTACCGTGGGTAGAGATTGAGCCCGCCAGAATAGAACAGGACGGTTTTTTGAATATCCTCGTATTCGACTCCCCGTCTCTTCTTTGCGCCTTTGCGACAGCCCTTTGCAATGAAACGCCAAGGCGCCAAGATCGCGAAGGGAATCTCGGCGCGAGAGCGTTTTCAGGCTGCTCTTGCTTTTCATTTTTCTGCCCCCCGTTTTCTTGCCCTCGCTTCCCATGCAGGAATAAGAAGACGGATTGGCAAAAAGATAGAAGGCATCTTTGATTTTTATAATCTTCGATTCTCTGTTTCTTATTTGCGATTAAGAGCCTATCCGAAAACCATCGGAAACCGCGGCTAGCGCCAGAGCGGCTAATGGTTTTCGGATGGGCTCATAGCGCTTTTGCGAGAGTCCCTATCGATGTTGCAAAAGACCGGGGCAAGCTTTCATCTTTTGGAGAACGCTCTCTCTTAAAATCAAACTATTGCCCATTAAAAAGTCGTATAAACCGAAGAATATTTAAGTAGCTTGCATTCTTTTTTTTCTAGGAATTAATTTCCATCTTCAACCATGCCCTTGAATACTTCCACAAGCGATTTGCTGTACTTCGCGAGATGCCCATGATTTCTGCAGTTTCGTGAATGCTAAAGCCACTGAAATAGTGAAGCTTGACCATTTCTGCGCAGGAAGCATCGTGTTCTGCTAGCGCATCTAGCGCAAGGTCTACTGCTAATAACTCTTCGGCGCGGTGCACGACGATCTGCTCAAGTTCGATAGGCTTTCTACCGTGGTCGCCACCACGCTTCAGGGAGAGTCGGCGACGAGCCGCGTCGATGACAATGCTTCTCATTGCCTTGCTCGCTGCTGAAAAGAATCGTCTTCGGCAAGTGAAACTCATTGCTTGATTCGCACCAACCAATCGAATGTAGGCTTCGTTGACGATGGCCGTCGCTTGGAGCGTATTGTTTTCGAAATCTTTGGCCAAATGTGAAGATGCCAATCGACGTAATTCATCGTAGACGATGGGAAATAAATCATTGAGGGCTTGAGAGTCCCCCGATTCGATCCG
>JALOQS010000119.1 GCA_025459355.1 Pirellula sp. | reverse complement strand
GGTTTGGAATCGAATCATTGAAACCAATCCGAAAGATGCGGTCCTCGTTTCTCAAGTTGCCGATCTGTGTCGACAAAACCAAATGCCCGAAGAAGCTGAAACGCTTTACCGAAAAGCGATCGAGCTCGCTCCCCAAGAGCCGCAATACCGCGAATACTTGGGCGAGTTTCTGCACATTCAAAAACGAGTCGATGAAGCGAAGGCGGTTTGGAAAGAGATTGCGGCAGGTGATTTGCGAAACGAAGTGAATCTGTCTCGGCTTGCTGAGATTTACAACAGCTTTGGATTCATTGAGGACGCTTGTGAGAAGATCGCCGAATCGATCGAGCTAGCTCCTAAAGATTTCGCGTTGGTCATAAAAGGAGCCGAGTACCACAATAAAGCAGCTCGTTTCGATGGTGCCATGAAGCTGGTTGATCAGGCCGAAAAGTTGGTGGCCAACGATGATGAACGAGAGTCCGTACTAAACACTCGCATCAATGTGTTGCAATCGAGTCAGCAATTGGATGCCGAGGCGGAAAAGCTTGAGCAACAATTCCTAGCCAACTCGAACACGACAGCGCAAGAGTGGTACCAATTAGCTCGATACCGCGAAAGCCAAAGACAATGGGATGACGCAGCGACCGCGATTGACAAAGCGATCGAGAAAGATCCGCAATCGGTTTTGAGCTTCACCGCAGCGGCTCGCATTGCCGAAAGCGCGGGTGACTTTGGGCGCGCGGCTGATTTGTTCAGAAAGCTAACTCAGGTTGATCGCCGTTCGATCAGTGATCACCTCACCAGTGTCGCTCGTTTGGAAACCCAAATGGGACGCAAAGAGCAAGCCCTCGAAGCGGCAAAACAATTGATTGTTGCAGCCCCGTCCAAAACAGAGAATTACGAGTTTTATGCGCAGACCTGTTTTCGCTTAGGTGAATTCGACGAGGGGATGCAAGCGTTGCGAAAAGCCATTCGCATCAATCCTAACGAACCAAGTCTCATGATGACTCTCGGAGCATCCCTGGCCGACCAATTGCGAACCGAAGAAGCAATAGAACTTTATTGGAGAGCTTACGAAAAATCGGACGAGGTGTCTGACAAGACGACGATGGTGACCAAGCTGGTGCCACTTTACTCGCAACTAAATCAACTCGATAAACTCTTTGAACGACTGCAGCGAGAGCGTCAGGAAGAAGAGAATCGCCGCAGCGCTACAATCTGCATCGCGCAGGCATGGCAAACCTCGGGTGATGTTTTTGAGGCTCGCCGGGAGCTAGAAGGATTGCTTAGCGAAAACACAAAAGACACCAACCTCTTGAATCAGTTGGCCAAACTCTGCCAAGACGATGCGGACATGGACTCGGCGATCAACTATCAACGCCAACTGGTTAGCTTGGCCCCTGGCGACGAAACCGAATCTCCCTTGGCGAGCATGCTTTTGCGCGTAGGAGAGACTAACGAGGCTAGAGAGATTTATGCAAAACTCATCGCTTCCGAAGAAGACCCGGTACGGCAACTCCGATCGCTCGACTCATTGCTAAACACCGGCAACTACGACACTGCCATGCGGGTCATGGAACCGCTACTCGACAAGCAACGCGACGATTGGGAGTTGCTGTATAGGTACGGTGTATGTTGGCAAGGACTCAAGAACGACGAAGAAGCTCGCACCCGTTTCGAGCAGATTTTAGCGTTGCCCTTACCGCACGACACACCGGGACGTGCCGCTGCAGCCAAGCTGAAACTAGCCCAGGAAAAGGCTCGCTCCGATAACTTGCGGGGGATCAATACCGCTATGCCAACACGCGAGACGGCACTGCAGATGATCTCTAAATCGGAAGTAGTAAAAACGGCTGTCGGATTGGTCAGCGTAGAGTATTACAACTCGTCACCAACCCCTCTGTGGACTCCCGAATCTTATGGATTGGCACGCATGGCGGCCATGGGGTGGATCTTGCGCATGGAGCAGGATCGATTGATGAAACAACCCCTAAATGCGAAGGATCCCCAAGCAGATCCGCTCCCACCGAAGTTTACGGATTTAAAACGCGAAGCCGCGATCGCCGAGGGAGCCCCTCTTCGAGCCATTTTGGATTGGCTCTATGTCGCCTCGTTGCAGAATGATACTGGTGCAGTCTTTTCGATTGCTAAGCAACTTGCCTTATCCGGTAACATCGAGGAGAAACGCTTCTTCTTGCAATCGATTCGAACACGCGAATTCGCTCAATTACAAAATCGATCGGGCAATTCGAATTCCCCAGCCACCCGAACACCGCTCAGCGATGCCGATCTAGAACTGATGCAGAAATGTTTCGATGAGATTGATGCGAAGCTCAAGGATCAGAGCTTGGAAAGCATGTATGGGCCGAATATCGCCTATGGTGCAAATGGACAAGCCTACATTTTGGTTGGGTCTAGTTTTCAGATGCTGCCAGGTATCTTTCGCAATACTGGCAGCTATCGAAGTTTGCTTCTAGAAGAGTATCGGTTTGCAGGAAAGCAAAACAAAATCGATGAACTTATCCGAAATCAAATAGCGGAAGCAAAGACGGCTTCTGATTGGCTCGCGGTATTGAACTCGCTCGGTCAGGAAAAGCGAAATTCCGAGATGCCGAGTGCATTTGAAAAATGGCATGTTGCTGCCATGCGAGATGTATCAGAGCGAAAAGTCGTCGCAAACAATAACCGGAATGCAAGCTCGCAGTCGCAGGCCCTACCTCTCGGAGCAGCATTGTTATTGCTACAAAACTGGACAGGCGAACTGGGAGCGGAGGAGGAGAACGATCAAATACTGCGCATTTTCGAATCCGCTATGACACTTGCCGAAGCAGAAAGCCAGTTTCGTCTCAAAGTCGCGGCCGCATCCAAAGTGATCCCCGCGTCGTCTACAGTTCAATCCACATCGGTTTTTAATACGCAAACCTATTATGGCAAAACAGTCACGCCAGTTGCGTTATCCTTCCCTACAGTATCGACGGAATTGGACTACACGACTATTACGTTCCTGAGACAGGTTTTTGATGTACTCAATAGGAATGAGCTAAGTAGTGAACTGATTGCTAGACTTCGAACAAAAGCGGAATCAGAAAACGAAGGCCTTTCGTTTTGGAATTGGTGCCTCGCGTCGGTTCTCTGGTGGTCTGAGGACCAAGATGAAGCGATGAGAATCGCGGTCCAAATCATGGAAGCCAGTCCATCCGATGTGGACACGCAGTTTCGCTTAGCCAGTCTACTCGAGACACGTACTTTCTTCGAAGACGCGCTCGCGGTCATTAATAAAATCACCCCTCGCGACCAGAATCGGTTGATCCGAAAAGAACTCACCGCTCTTCGGTTAGCAGAACAAATAGGCGACTTCGATCGAGCTAAACAGGCAGCCGAACGATTGTTCGGATTGCGACTTACCAGCGAGATGCAAACGCAGTTGATTCCCCAAATGAAGCGACTTGGGCTCGAAGCACAAGCGGACGCGATGATGAGTCGCATGGAGCGATCCTCGAGTCGTCAACCGTCGACGATTCTCAGCCTGATGAGACTCTATCAATCCCAGGGCAAAACGGAAAATGCAAACCAATCCGCCTTGGCAATTCTAAGAAAAACGACATCTCCTTATTCTTCAACCATCAACAATTCCTACTCGCCGAATATACAAACTGCCGACGGATCACAACGAGAGACGGCGCTGCAACATCTTTCAAGAACGGGTGCGCTCAACAAATTAGTGGAGCAACTTAAAGAGAAATTAGAACGATCACCGGACTCTGTACATACACTACAACAACTTGTCGAGTTCTCGCTGGCACTCAATCAGAAGGAGGATGCGGATAAGTACCTCTTAAAGGCGATCGAACTGAGACCTGAGGCCTATGCGCTCCGTTGGAATCTGGCTAAGAATCTCGCAGCTAAAGGCAAACATAGCGAGGCATGTGACCAGTACTTGCTCGTTCTCGAAGCACAGCCAGCTTGGATCGCTGAAGAATACTATCAAATACGACAGGCCTTTACCCAAGCCAAGCGGCAAAAGGAACTTATTGAGAAAATCGAGCAAATCGATATCTCGCGATTTCGCAGTCCCTATGGATTGATCAACATACTCAGCAACTCCATTTCCCAAGATCCATCGGGCGCAGACACATTGATCGGCTTGATCGAACGAGTCTACGTTGCGTATCCGAATTTTCAGGCGAATCTGATTTCTTCCATGGTCAACAACCCGGCATTAATGAAGAATGACAGAATGTTTGAGCTTGTAAAACGAAGTGTCATTTCCAGTTCGCAATCGGCATCAAACACCGGTGCATGGTCTGGCCTGGACCAAATTACTAACTACAGCAATCGAGGTATTAATGTCCCCTTCTCGAATTTGATCACGATGGCCAAGGCAACACCATCGCGTTCTCAAGAACTCGCGAAGACGATTGGACAGCAGGTGGAGCAGAATCCGAAATGGCTGGGTGGACAAGCGATGATGGCTCTTCTGGAACTGTCTGGCAAGAACAAAGAGGCAGGGCGAATTCGGATGGAGACGTTGCTCGAGAATGAGGCAACTTGGAAGAGCATGCCGTTTGAAACATGTTGGTTCTTAGGGCAGCAACTCGCCACCTACAAATCGACACTACCACTCGGTATTCGATTACTCAAGGAAGCCGATTTACGTCAAGAAAATAACGGCCCGAGTGACATTAGCTACTCACCTATCGGAGCTTTGACAACCCTGATCGGCAATCGTCCCGAGGAAAGAGAATTCCTCAAGAAGAGGATCGATGAGCGAGTTAAGTTGCTCGCCAATCAATCAGCTAGCTACGGGGATCCGGGCTACGACGGCTACCAAAAAGTTCAACGAGCTCTTAGTTTAGGAAAAATTTACCAATCGATTGATTGCCCAGTCGACGCGTTTCTCGCATTGAAATCAATCGAGGGGAATTACGATCGAGAGGCCGTTGAGCGATACATGGGCGGCCGGTCCGGATTTGACTCCGAGCTTAAAATGTCCATTCAGTTAGCAAGTCGATCGATGAGCGATCAAAATCTCATCGAATCGCTAGATCAGGTACTACCCGATAATCGTGCATTCGATTTGCTGATCAAATCGGACAAAGGCATATTCGCCATCAGTTTTGTTATTCCCGCGATGAGATCAGAATTGCTGGAGTTGTTAAAGGCGTCAGCGAAGAAAACGGAAACCAAACAGCTTGTTGCAAATCGATTAAGTGAGCTGGTTCAAATTAAACCAAGCGACCTTTCCATTCGAATGATGTACGCGTTGTGGTTGATGGAACAAGACTGTGACGTCGACACGCTATTACCTGAACTCAAGCAACTTATTGGGTTAGCCAAATTAGAAACCATTCCCGAAGGACGTCGCCCCAATAGCAGACAGCGACAAGAAGCTAAGACCATAACGTATCTATGGCTTGTTGCGAGATCGATATTGGCTGACAGCACCGAAACAGCCTCCGATTCGTCATCAAATACGTCGCCAGAGCCGACGAAAAAACCTCCGGCTCGTTCTTTTGCCTCAAACGAAGAATGTCGTCGATTGGCGAAACAGCTAGCCGATCTAGCTGTCGAAGCAGGTATGCGCCAACTCATGCGTGTGGATCAATGCGCCGTGCTTCTCGAATTGGCTCAACTGCAATCCTTTCAAAAGGACTTTCAACAGGCGGAGATAAGTTGGCAGCGGCTGATAACGTTAGCGACCACTACAATCGCTCAGCAATCGATAGCGAAAAAGGTAGATGAAGCTACTCCGAACGACGACTCTTCCTCAGTTGCTAAAACCGCTCTGGTACCTCCCTTGCCCATTTCTCAATTTCGAATCTTGCTGGCCGTTCACAACATGGCTGCTCAAAGTGGTCGCATGGAGATCGCAGCCCGAGCTTTGGGAGCATCCTTGCGAGGGGGCATGCCGGTGCCAGACCCGGATATCAGTCCCGCTGACCCTAGACGAAACTTAATGGCGGCCACTGGTATACCGCAATCATCATCGGTTGATCCAATTGAACAAGAGGTCCAGAATACGATTCGCAAATCGCTCGAATTCTGGAACTCGTCCATCGATCCGCCACCCGAGTTATATGATGCTCTGCGACTGGTCGTGCTACCTCCTAATCGCCCAGAGGAGATACGTCCCTTCGTCAACGTGTCAGGATTGGAATCTGGCAGAGAAGAGTCCCTCGCGACCTCCCTCATAAAGACCGCTGCGAAAACCAAAAAGCTTGAATCTCTCAAACAGGCTATTGAAGGTCGCCGGGCCAAATCAACCAACTTGCTTTCCAAAAAAGTCATGCTGACCCTAATTGCGGTCGAGCAGAATGACTTGCAATCAGCCAAGACGTTGATCAGTGAATTGAATGAGGATGTTGGAAAACTCTCAACCCAATCCGCAGTCCAAATTCTTGGGCTCGCCGCCCTCAGAGCTTTTACGATTCCAGAGCTCAAGGACGCTGCAGTACCGGTGCTCAAGAAGCTGGCGATGAACCAGATCGCAAAAAAGGATGGAAACAAAAACGAAGTTGAGTATTACGAAATTGACGATTACAGAAAAGCATACGTTGATATCTTCACTAAGAATTTGCCCCTTAAATTGAACAAATATCTTGTAACAAAAGGGGATACCCAAAGTGTACGCGAGACTCTTGAATCATTTTTCCAACAACGTACTGCGACGTATGATCGCTACGCTGAAAGTCCGTATTTGCAAGAAATCCAACGCGATGATTTGCAACTGGTAGCACACTACGCAGCAAAACTGGGAATGCTCGACTACGCATCTGAATTAGCCGGACGCTATACAGATATCACGATGGCCGAAGGGGACGGCGGCTGGAATTTTCACATTTCGAAGGCACTCGAATTCTTAGTGACTAGCAATCGAGCCTTGTCTCCGGAATCGCGATTTAAGTTCTGGTACGATTGGACCATACCTAAAGAAAACCCGTCAAACATCAGGTTTATTGGCTCTTGGCCAAACCAAGAGATAATTCCGAAAAGCATCGCATCATTGCTCGGGACGACCTCGTGGGACCTTAGCGGTCCTGTTGCGCGAACGTTCAATTCCAATCTATCTGAGCTAGTGTTGGCTGCGGTGGAGAGCAAGCAACTCGACACGCTCAAGAACGATTTAGAAAAATCGAGCTACGCCGAATCCCGGAACGCAAAGCTACTCTTGCAACTCATCGCGATCGAACAAAAGGACTCGGTTGCGGTTCAGAATTTGATTGCGGATCGCATTGCTCGGCATCACGAGTCGAAGAAAAACCGAGGACGGAATAACGATTACGCTTCCAGCGACTCAGCTCGCAGTCTAGAAAATGCCCTCTTTATTGACGCTTGTGAAAAGAATGGGTTCGTAGTCGAAGCGATGAAACTTCGCAAACTCTTAGGTCAAACGGCTCGGACAAAAGTTTTAGATCATCAATCGGATCAATACTGGATCTCCCAAAACTATCGCAAAGTATACCCAAACTTTGCGACATCGAGCATGAACCCAAACCGACCTCTTGCGATCACATCCTGGTTGCGATCCCCTCTAACGGGCAGCTTTACCATTTCCTTTGATTGCCCTCGATCAACGTATACTGTTGAATTCGGCGGGGTCAGACTTGACTGGCAAACCGGTGCCCTAACCGACTCTAGCGGTTTTTACTTCCCTCTACCTACAGCCCGAAGCGAATCTCCTACATACCGTGTTGAAATTCGATCTGAAAAAGATTCCGTCACCTTTAAGATTGATGGCGTAGATGTGGCGACCGAGCCAACGTGGGGTACATCACCATGGCTCTCGATTGCAAACCAATTGGACTCTCATCAATGGAGAAATCTACGCATCGATGGTACGCCAACTGTTCCTGTTGAAGTTCCCCTCATCTCTCAAGACAGCATGGACGGTTGGAACTCCCTCGCTTACGAAGATGCTCAAAAGCAACTTCGTTTGACGAGTGAACGTGAACAGATAAACAAAACGAACCCTTCGAACAGAGGACAGGATTCACCGACCACCGATTCTACTGTCACTTGGTCTGTCGAAAACGGCAACATGAAAGCGCGAGCGACGCCTCAAACAGGTTCGGTTCCTATCGTAAGTTGTTTAAAGTACCAGCGACCTCTTTGTGACGGAGAAACGATTCGCTACGAGTTTTTCGCGAAACAAGAACTGAGCGTTGCTCACCCAACCATTGACAACGTAGCAATGGTTTTTAAAGCGGATTGTCTTTATCTTCAATACCTACACGATCTAGTGAACCCGGAAAGGTATTCGATGATCGAAGCAGGACAATTGTTCAAAGTGGACCTAGTCAATGGTTCGACCGCGGCTTGGCCACTCAAAGACGAGGAATGGAACACCGTTTCCTTGACCTTTCGACAAGGTAAAGTAGACCTGTCACTTAACGATTCATTCGTCTACTCGCTCCCGCTAGATCCGGGAACGCCAACCCATTTTGGTTTCTTTCGATACAAACACCAAGAAAGCCTAATCCGAAATGTCACTCTTTCCGGCCCATGGGTCAAGGATATAAATGAGTCATTGGTAACCGACTGGAATGCGAACAGCAAAGCCCATCGTGCGAATCGGTCGATTGACCAAACCACGACCAGAGAAAACTATGGTTTGGTTCCGTTGGATTGGTCGAGCATCACAAAAGACGACAGCAAGGTCGGCAACGATACCGGCATGAGCGAACTTATGGATCTTGTGCTGCCACCTGCAGGAAAGAATCCCCGTTTCAGTTTCCATGTTTTTGAAAGCGGCTCATCCAACGATCAACCTCGCAGCAATCTCGAACTGGATTGTGTCGCAATCGAGTTGGTAAAGTTTGCGAAAAAGCAAAACAAAATGTCTGCGCTCAACAAATCCCTAGACGACTACGAGCAAAAATGGCCGGAATCGAAACGTGGTATCGGTGCACTTCGATGTTTAATCGCGATCGAAACAGCCGATGAGAGTATCGCTCGTAAAAGTTTAGAGGACTATATCGAAGCGATGCTATTGGACGATTTAGATTTGCTAAGGCATGCCAACCAAACGGCTGATTTTGTGGTCGCTTGGCGAGCATCCCGAATTCCTGGGCTTCGTGATGTAGCGACCAAGATTCTCGACCGCTTACAAGAGCTAGATCGCGAGGAACGAACGCGTACCCCCGATCCAGTATTGATTAAGTGGGTTAAGCGTCTCGCTGGCGATTTGAAGTACGTTGCCGATAATGAGTTTGTCAGCGCGGCCATCAATCCCCAGCCTCAGTGGACACCTCTCCAATTTGGGAACCCGCGTCACGGAACCAATGGTGGCGTTCATGATCATTACTCGACGTGGGTCGCAACTCGCGGCAAAGCAGTACATTACGGTTCCGATCTCTCTAGTCCACTTATCTTTCAATCACCGTTAACCGGCAAATTCGAAGTCATCGCGGAACGAACGACCTTTGATCGCCAAGAAGTATCGATCATGTACGCTATGCATGCAGCAGAACCAAAATACAATCTGTCAGCAGTCTCTATCTCCAATCGCAAATCAATCATCGATCAAGGCCCCGCGATTGAGGTACCAGGTTTCCTCGATAAGAGCCGAGCCAAGTTCCGAATTGTGGTCGATGGAGATACGGTTTCCACTTACACCAACGACGTCATGATTCATGAGCAGACGATCTCGGAATCGTCTTCGCCTTGGTTGCTGTTGGAAGCGATCTACCCTGAATTCCGATGCGAGGTGGAAGATCTTCGGATCGTCGGCTCCCCAACGATTCCCGAAGAATTGTATCTTACCAACCGGGCAGGATTTGAAGCTTGGGACGGGACTCTCGCGGAACAGAGGATTACCAACAATACCAATGCCAGAGAGAATTGGATGTTTAACAATGGTGAGGTAACTAGCAATAATCCATCTTCTTCAACCTTTAAAGAAAACTACATTCGCTATTTGCGACCGATGCTGGAAGACGGTGTCGTTGAATATGAATTCTGGCACGATGAAAATAGCGAGGTTCATCCTGCTATCGGTAGCCAAGCGTTCCTCTTGAGAAAAGAAGGATTGCAAATCCATCGTATCACCATGCTTTCCGATGATCAGCCGGCTCCTCTCTCGAATAACGCTTCGCCTCTTGATCCCCCCTCGAAACCGATCGATCTCATAGCTGGCGATTGGAACCAAGTACGTTTAGAACTAAAAGGCGACGATCTAACGATCACGGTTAACGGAAACGGTGTCGGTACTGCATCGATAAAAGATCCCGCTCATCTGCGACACATCGGTATGCTCCATTTCGGACGTACGACGGCTCGCTTCCGAAACATGAAGTATCGCGGCGAGTGGCCTAAAACGTTGCCACCTGTCTCAGAGCAAATGCTCGCGAAACCCGATGCAAAAGAGTAACGATGAGCATTTCATCAATTATGCACGAAAGTCCAGAAACTCGGCCTGCATCATTAAGTTGATTCGCTCGGGAATAGCGATGCGGTGCACCGGACGTTTGTCCCCTAATGTGCCCAGGAACTGATCAGGAACTATGGTCCTTTGGCCCGCGCATACCTTCGAACATATGTCATCCTACTAGGCAAAAACCAAAAGCGTGAAAGGTATGGCGACGTAGGCCGTAACAAGGCTCGGCGAAGTTACGGCAGGGATCCTTCTAATTCATTTCTAAACTGACAAGTCCTAATAGCCCCGGCGCGCTGTGCCGTAACTGCGTTGCGTTGCAACTTGTTACGGCCACGGCAGACAGCAACGTAGGCCGTAACAAGGCTTTGCGAAGTTACGGCAGGGATCCTTCTAATTCATCTCTAAAACGGCAAGTCCGATTAGCCCTGGCGTGCTGTGCCGTAACTGCGTTGCGTTGCAACTTGTTACGGCCTACGGCAGACAGCAACGTAGGCCGTAACAAGGCTCTGCGAAGTTACGGCAGGGATCCCTCTAATTCATCTCTAAAACGGCAAGTCCTAATAGCCCCGGCGTGCTGTGCCGTAACTGCGTTGCGTTGCAACTTGTTACGGCCTACGATCGCTTTTCGATCGCCCCACCAATCAGTCATCTACTGTTTCTCTTTAACTTGATCGACTTCGGAGCTGCTTGGTCGAATCAACTCAAAGTATTTGCGGATCGTTTGGCGATGGCCCATTGGGATCGACTCTGATTCCAAAGCAGATTCGCTTAGGCTCTCGAACTTCTCAATCTGTTCACGATAGGCTCGCAACGTTTCTTCTTCTTGAGGATCAGACTTCTCGGTTTCGATGTCCGATTCACCTTGGCCGGACTCTTGTCCCTTGAGGTTCATCTTTTGGTTAGCAGCCAATGCCATCGTC
>JALOQS010000118.1 GCA_025459355.1 Pirellula sp. | reverse complement strand
TTACGGCACAGCACGCCAGGGCTAAAATGACTTGCCGGTTTAGGGTTGAATTAGAGTGATCCTCCTGCCGTAACTTCGCAAAGCCTTGTTACGGCCTACTTCTACAAAAAAATCCAAAAAACCAGCTAGCAATCCGCTTCTTCGCTCGTTTACAATTTTTGGCATGAAGACCCACCCCATGTCCACACCCGCAAGCCCATCTCTCGCATCGCCGCTAACCGATGCTGCATTGGATTCCATCAAATCGATCACCACTTCTTTCGCTGCGTCTGTAGAACCCAAATTAGAAACCACGACGGTCACCGAAGTTGCATTAGGCTACCATCGCAACCAACAGTACACCCTCACCGCTATGACCACGTCGACCGGCGCGGTCGCAGAGCGATTCGCTAACACCGCGTATGGTCAACCTACGAGCCTTAACGCTTCTGGTTCTCCAATCGGCAATCAGCAATCTCAAATCGCCAATCGCTTCACCTATACAGGCAGAGAATGGGATGAAACCTTAGGCCTGCGTCACTTCCGAGCCCGATGGATGAGCCCGCTGGCGGGAAGTTTCTTGGGAAGAGACCCGATCGGATATGAAGATGTTGACCATCTCTACGCTCTATCCAGTAGCTCCCCGCTTGGTCGAATGGATCCTCTCGGTACTGACTCGCTCTCACCCGATGAGCAAGCTGCTCTAAAAGGATGTGCGTGCGCCGCCACAAATCAGTCCAAGCTACCGAAAGGGGCATATGGATGGGTGGAGTGCAAAGGTGGAACTTTTGCACAAATTGTTGCGCCACCAGCGACTGTTGGAAATTCCAATTGCTTTACGAAAAGCGGCATTGATAAATGCATAAAGGAGCACGAGGAACATCACGTTGAACAATCGAAAAATCTGTGCCCTAACGCTTGCGAGGACCGATGCGGGATGAGCATTGATGGTTATTATATTGGGTTCTCATCCGACGAATGTCGCAATAAAACCGAGTGTTATGCTCATAAAGTTGAGATGGAATGTCTAAACAGATTGTATTGGGAGCACCTGGATAAAGAGCGTAGTAATGTAGGAGTTTCTTGTACGTTTCTAAATCCCTACAGCCTCAGCGGACAACCTAATGTCGTTAAATGTTCGGGTAATATTAAGAATTGGTGGTGGCCGGACTCATTGAGAATTGCAACTAACTCCCCCAGCCATCCTAAGAGGCAAGGTTACGGTTGTAACAAGAAGATCTTTCCGCCATTCAAACCGAAGCGTCCAAAGGCTTAGAGATTAAGTATGAAAAGCCGCAAGCTAGGAGTAAAATTTTCAATTAGAGCATTGCTCAGTCTGATGCTTGTGGTTGCGATTATCTTTGGACTGTTTTCCGATCGAATGGTGAGGTTTAGACGTCTTCAGGAGCTTTCAATAAAAATTGACTCTCCTGGGGGGGGATGTGTCATGGGTCGCTCCCGATGATTTTATCGACAGCGACAACCGGGCTCACTTTTTGTATCCTGCTGAGACTGTTGATGGTCGAGAGTTCTTTGCGAATCTAGTTAGCCCAAGGTTTTTGCATGTAAACCTTGGCAAAGACAATGCTGAAATGATCGCGACTTCCAAGGGCTTTGCAGATTACGTAATGTCGATTAGCTGTGATGAATGCAGTCTCCCTGAAAGTTTGCATTTGTCTTCAATTGCCTTTGTAAGTATCATCGATCCAGAAGGTGTTTCGGCCGCGACATGCTTGAAGGCCTTAAATCCTGGTTCGGTAAAGTGGATCATGATCGAGACCAAACAAATTGACAAGAGTTTGCTTTCGTATCTTCGACAGCAGACTAATTTGGAGGTTTTAGATATAGAAGTTGACTTTGAAAGCGGGTTATCTGAAGAGCTATTTGACGTGTTGTATGGACTAAAAAAGCTCGAAAAGGTATACGTCTCAGGACGTTGCTTCTCTGCCGAACAGTTGGATTTGTTCTACTTAAAGAAATGATTTCTTAGGCTGAGACGGGCGCTCTGTCAGCGAGCATATAATTTTAACCCGCTATCGTAAGCGTTCACAGGATAAGAGATCGACCTAGTGCCGCAACTTGGAGATAACCTTGATTGGAGAATCGCCGAAATCCTAACCCGCAGCGTGAGCGAGGGACAATATACCCGCAAATTCCCTTGCTTACGCGTCGGGTTATGATCGACATCATCTCCAAGTTGCGGCACTAGTCAGTAAGGTTGCCGCCCAAGGCGGACAGCGAAGTTTGAAGGGTGAAGTCGGAAGTTTGAAATAAAGCCAATCTTTTCCCTATAGGTTTTGCAACGGGGTTTTGGATTTCCTATTGTCCCGATCGATGCTCAAGAGAACTGTTCGAGACCGACTTCGAGCATATCGTTGCACCGAATTCATCATTGGTACATCGCTGATGTTTATCTCAGTAGGGGAGCGAACTTCAAGCCACCGGTGCTCCGGTTTGATACTTACCCTATTCGTCTCACTCGCTTTGCTTTTCCCTCAAAGGCTGGCAAGCTTCCAGGTGGCACGACCTGGACTCCAATTCGCAGTCCTAGCTGGACGTGTAACGCCTCTTCGATCGCGGGAACTTGATCCGAGTCGACATCAATTTCGAGGGAGACTTCGTCCAATGCTCCTCGTTTCGCTACATTGATTCGAAAGTTCCTAACAGATGCGAATTGTCCGAGAATCGCCTCGATGCTGGACGGAAAAAGATTAACCCCTCTCACCACAAACATGTCATCTGCCCGGCCCAGTATCCCTCCCTCGAGCTGCACGAAGTTAACCTCAGAATCAGAACGGAATCGCGGGCATACGATATCGCCAGTTCGATATCGCAAAACCGGTGCACCCACTCGTCCCAGTGATGTTAACACCAGCTCGCGATAGTCTTCGTTTACCCCCGATGCGTGTTGGTTTTCTAGTGGAATAAACTCCGCTATGAACTCCGATTCAATAATGTGCAATCCAGAACCATTCGCTGCACCAAAGCCCCACGGGCCAATTTCCGTTGCACCCGCATGATCCATCACAGTAGCACCAAAACTTTGCTCAATTTGCTTTCGCACTGAGGGGATGGACCCACCCGGCTCTCCAGCCACGAACACGATGCGAATAGAACTGTTCTCGAGAGATTGTCCCCGGTCTCTGGCTGCTTGTGCCAAGTGCAAGGCGTAACTCGGTGTTGCGAAAAGAACCGTGGGAGCTGCGGTTCGGATCATGTCCAGACGAGCCATGGTTGACATTCCCCCCGAGGGAATTACAAGACAATCTCGTTTAAGGCATGCATCGTGGGCACTCCAGAATCCGATAAATGGCCCAAAGGAGAACGCCATCAAAATGCGATCTTGGCTCTCAATCCGGCAGGCATCGAGAACGTATTGCCAAGTGTTGGTCCACCACTCCCAATCTTCTTTCGTATCCTGGATCACCATGGGGCGCCCGTGTGTACCACTCGTTCTGTGATAGCGATGGTAAAGCGCCTGCGCTTGTTCACCATGGTAAGTGTGATGTAACGCCACGCCGTCATCCTCGCTTGATAACCAATCGTTTTTCGAGGACAGCGGAAACTCGCACCACTGACTCAATTCCTCCCCTTTTTCAACAACTGGTTCAGTCGCTTGAGCTGATGGGCTTGGAGTTCGGCTCTCGGGAGACGCAAAAAAGCGTTTCGACTCTCAAACGGATCGAAGCCTGAGTCTTTGGAATCGGAACGCATCAATGGTTTGGCCAACAGTGGTTTACGGGTTCGTAAATTCCAGTTTCGTGATAAACTACTGGAATGATTGTGGAAGGAATTATAACTACAGAAGACGAAAACGGGGAAATGCATGCGGCACCAATTGGCCCGCATGTAGATTACGCTTTTCGCGACTGGACCCTCTATCCGTTTCAAACGTCAACCACGTTCGCTAATCTTCATCGAACTGGTCGTGCTGTCTTTCATATAACGGATGATGCGTTTCTTTTGACGGCAACGGTTCTCGGGTATGGTAATCGGCAACTCTCTTCCGGACAAAGCTCAGTTGATGGCTCCAATGAGCAGCGCCGATCCGAAGTTGAACTCAAGTGGCGAAACCTCATTGAAAAGGCGAGACGAGCTAACCACGAACCGGAAATCGGTTGGGTTTTGGAAAGTAGCCACCGCTACTATTGCTTGCAGATCACGGCATGGGACACCTCCACTCCGAGGGCCAAAGGGATCTGTCGCGTGGTCAAATGGAATCGAGCCAAGCATTCGCTGTTGGAATTAGCGATTTTGGTCAGCAGACGGCACATGACCGACCCTGCGATTTGGCAAGAGGAATGGGAAAGGCATTGCATCATCATCAATAAAACAGCCGGCACCGAGGAACTCGAAGCGTTGGCGTTGCTCACATCGACGGTCATGCCATAATGAACCGACGTAGGGTTCATTTTCTCAAGAATACATTGCAATGACAGCCAAATTTCACATCGGTATCGATCTCGGCACCACCAACTCGGTACTAGCCTTTGCTCCGGCCGACGAATCGGAGGCGATGATTGCGGTTCTTCCCATTCCGCAAATTACGGCCCCCGGGACGGTCGAGCGTCGGCTTTCGCTGCCATCATTTTTGCTTCGTTTCGAGGGAGTCGTAGACCCCGCTTTCATCATGGATGGGTTTCGCGCGCCATTCGGTGTGGTGGGGGAATACGCGCGTCGCATCGCCAGCGAACAACCCGACCGAGTCATCGCTGCGGCCAAAAGCTGGTTGTGCCATGGAGCCGTCGATCGAACCAGTCCTCTGCTTCCTTTTGAAAGCGAATCCCCCGAACTACGATTGTCACCGTTAGAGGCCACAACAGCCTACCTAATGCACTTGGTCGATGCGTGGGGACAACAATTTTCCGATGCTCCGTTTTCAGAGCAACGCGTAGTCCTAACCGTTCCCGCATCATTTGATCTCGACGCACGTGAGCTCACCAAACAAGCGGCTTTAACAGCTGGCTTCCCCGAAGATTTTGTGTTCCTAGAGGAGCCACAAGCCGCGCTCTACAATTGGATTCATGCGCAAAATGATACGTGGAGAAAGCAGCTCAAACGAGACGATACGTTGCTCGTGTGCGACGTCGGAGGAGGAACGACCGACTTGACACTGGTCCAAGTTACCGAGGAAAACGGAGAGCTGGAGCTAAGTCGATTAGCTGTTGGGAAGCATTTGCTGGTCGGCGGTGACAACATGGATTTGACGCTCGCTTACGTCGCCTCTCAGTTATTCGCGTCGAAAGGGCACAAACTGAACGCTTGGCAATCGACCTCATTGTGGCACTCGTGTCGGCTAGCAAAAGAGACGCTTCTAAGCACAAAAGCTCCGAGTAGCGTACCACTCAATATTCTTGGTCGTGGCAGCAAACTGATTGGTGGTACGATATCGGTTGATTTAGACCGCACAATCGTGGAATCAACTTTGGTGGATGGATTTTTCCCGGTCGTTTCTTTGCAAGATCGCCCTGTCGAATCAGGCGATACCGGATTTCAAGAAATCGGGTTACCGTTTGAACCTGATTCCGCCATCACCAAGCATGTGGCTGCGTTTCTCGGTGATCATTTGCATAAAACCCCGAATCAACGAATCTCCCATTTGCTTTTCAACGGCGGTGTGTTCAACGCCACTCCATTTCGGAATCGTTTGGTTCAGACCATTTCTAATTGGGACGAATCCTCGCAGGGTACACTGTCCGTCTTGGGCGGGATCGAAGACTTGGACCAGGCGGTCGCATGTGGAGCGGTCTACTATCTCTGGGCCAAGGATCACGGCGGAATCCGGATACGAGGCGGTACCGCGAGAAGCTATTACATTGGCATCGAATCCACTGGGCCAGCGATTCCAGGCATTCCTCGTCCGCTTCATGCCTTGTGCGTCGTCCCACATGGAATGGAAGAAGGCACTGAGTGTGCGATTGGCAACAAAGAGGTTGGCCTGAGGACCGGCAAGCGGGCCCGATTCCGATTCTTTTCCAGCACCACGAGAACGACTGATAGGCCCGGTCAGTTGCTCAAGGAATGGGATGAGAACGAACTGACCGAAACACCCCCAATGGAAACGGAACTCGCCGCGACCGACTCACCTGGATTAGTTCCCGTCAAATTCGAAAGCCGCGTTACAGAACTCGGTATCTTGGAACTGTTTTGTAAATCATCGAGAACCAATGAGTCCTGGAAATTGGAACTGCAAGTTCGATCGACCGACTAAAGGCAACTGAACTCGGTGACCGGTTAATCGAATCGCTTTCTGTGCCGTTTGGCCCGGCAGTTGCTTTTACTCCTCTCCAGGAAACGGATTCCTCTCGTCGTTGGTGAGGTCATTGGTTTTCTGGGCACAGAGAACTTGTTGATAGAGCTAGCGATGTGCGTTTTGAGCCAATCTTAAACAGCTAGCGCACCGTGTTGGCACACGTTTTGCGCACTTGGTGGAAAACCGTGACAGAATGCTCCGATAGCCATTGGTAGATTTTGTCAGGCAGAAGATGAGCTCAGACCGTTTATGCTGTCCGCACTCTAAAACTTAGAAGAAAAAAGATGAAAGTATTGGTAGCTTCCGATGGTTCCCCGGCGTCTCTCGATGCGGTAAACGAGTACTGTCGCCTAAGTGCGAGCAATCCACACGAAATCACGATACTGACAGTCGATGATGTGCAGCCTTATGGTGTGCTCAACGAGGAGATGCGCCGAAATGTTGAGACGTTGCAAAAGCAGATCGCTTCCGAAGCGTTCGCTGCATCCGAAGCGGCCCTCAAAAAGCATGGGCGATCGGCGAATTACGTTGAGCGATCGGGTCACGCCGCAAACGAGATTGTCGAATGGACAGAAAAGAATCACGTTGATCTTCTCGTCGTGGGGGCACGTGGCGCGGGTTTTGTATCCCGACTATTGTTGGGTAGCACCAGCGATACCGTCGTTTGCCATAGCAAGTCCTCGGTGCTTGTCGTGCGACCTGCAAAGCATCCTGACAATGTGGAGCACTCGCCTCACGTTACGGTTGCGTGGGATGGCTCTGATGAGGCCAAAGCGGCATTAGAGTACCTGAAGTCGTGGAAGCTTGTTCCCGACGCGAGAATATCGATCCTGACCGTGTTGCCACGTCCTAGGGTTCTCCCCGAAGATATCGTCTATGATCCAAAGCATCTTCAAGAACAGAAATCGCAGCTCGATGCCGTTTGTTCCGAGTTTCGTAAGCACTACCACAACGTTGAGGTTCACGTGGTCGAATCGACTTCCGCCGCTTCGACCATCGTTGGCTTTGCGGATCGACATAGCAGTTCGTTAGTCGTTATCGGAGATAAGGGGCGTTCCGCTATTCAACGAATTTTGATCGGAAGCGTAGCGCGTCATATCTTGCACACCGCGACGTGTAGCGTTCTCATGGTCAAGAAAGCCAAGTAATCACAAGTCCTTTCAACTCGTAATGCTTGATCCCATCGCTAGCAAACGGCTCAATCTGTTTATTGCTAGCGATTGAAGCTCACGCAATCGATCTTTCCTGGATCGCCGGAATTCGCTATCTCAACGTGTGGTACCATTTTTATTCAGTACCATTTTTATTCCACGAACACGTTCGAGAGTCATGCGCAATTTTGGGAAGGCAATACGAGAAGCAGCTCCACTGGCTCCTCTTATTCTGCTAGCCACGATTTGTTCGTTTGGAATTGCTGTTCTTTGGGGCTCCAACATCGGAGCGCTTTATCCCGTCATCGAGATAACTCTCAGAAACGAATCCATTCAAAGCTGGCTCGACAAAAAGCACGCCGAAACTCGTGCCGACCTAGACCGCTTAACGATCCAGATCCAAGAGGTTGAAAACAAAGTTCCCAAGGACAAAGCGACCGAGTTGGAATTGATCGAGCTTCGTCAGCTTCGTGAGGAGAGAGAGCGAACTCTCGCTTGGACTGCTTGGCAACGCGACTGGGCGAATCGGCTTCTGCCCAATGATGCGTTTCAAACCATCTGTGTCATTATGGGAGTGTTGGTTGTGACTACGCTCGTTAAGCATGTACTTATGCTTACGAGCGACATGATCTTGGGCTACGTCTCATCGACTTTGGTCAAGCGATTGCGTCAGCGCGTCTTTCAAAAGTCGCTTGCCATGGACAGAGATGCCTACCAAAGTGTTGGTACCAGCGGGTTGGTTTCCAGCATTACGGTAGCGGCGGACAATTTAACGACCGGCTTGATGTCGCTGTTTGGGGCCGCGATTCGGGAACCGCTGCGAATCATCGCTTGTTTGGCATTCGCATGTTTCATTTCATGGAGGCTATTAGCGCTGTCGATCTTTTTAGCGCCAGCTTTGATCGTAATCATCGTATACTTTAACAAGAAAATCCGAGCGGTTGCGTCTGCGATCTTGAAGCGAAATGCTGGGTTCCACGAGGTCATGTTGGAAGCGTTCAGCAACATCTTTACCGTTCAAGCATATTCGATGCAGGAGTGTGAACAAAAGAGGTTTGCCTCGCGAACAGACGAAATGCAACGGGCCAGCCTGAGGATGATTTTCTTCTCTGGTTTGAGTCGACCGTTCACGGAGTTAATTGGCGTAACCATGGTCGGGATTACGGTTTGCGCGGGAGCTTATTTGGTCGTCAACAAAGAAACCCATCTTCTCTTTCTAAAGATTCGGGACACACCGCTTTCGATCACCGACCTTCTGATCTTCTTCGGATTATTGATCGGTGCCAGCGATCCACTCCGGCGATTGTCGGGTGTCTCAGTCTCCATACAAAATGGCGCTATGGCTGCCAACGTACTATACGGGATTCTTGAGCATCCAACGCGTGTGACGGAACCTCTCCAGGGGGTCGTTTTAAGCGGACGACAAAACAGCCTAAGTGTTGAGCAATTGAGCTTTGAATATCAATCTGGCACTCCCATTCTTGAAGACATATCTCTCACCATTCCTTTTGGAAAGACGGTTGCGATTCTCGGCCACAACGGGTCAGGGAAATCGACTTTGATTCAGCTTTTGTGTCGATTCTACGATCCGACCCGGGGCCGCATTACGTTGGGTGGGGTCGATCTTCGTGACTTATCGTTTGATGATATTAGAAAACGTATCACCTTGGTGGGCCAAAACGCCGAGCTATTCAATCGCACGGTCTTGGAGAATATTCAATACGGCTCAGTCAACGCGACTAGGCAAGAAATTTTCCATGCCGCCAAGCTCGCTCACGCACATGACTTTATTACCAACTCGTTGCCGGATGGCTATGAGACGATCGTTGGAACAAACGGTCAAAAGCTAAGCGGTGGTCAACGACAAAGAATCGCACTCGCACGAGCCATCCTGCGCAAGCCCGAAATACTTATATTGGATGAATCGACCAGTCAGATCGATTTAACGAGCGAAGTGCAAATTCGCGAAACGCTGGAAGCCATGAAGGGCACGATGACGATTATCATCGTAACCCACCGCGAAGCGCTCCTCAAAATGGCAGACAATGTCTACCAAATACAAGGTGGCAAGCTATCGGCTCATCATCAATCTCTTAGCGAGCGGGTTGCTTAGCAAGACATGCGCGATGCAGGGAGCGAACCGTGGATTGAGCGACCCGTAGATTCGGCTGCTCTTTGGCGTTTTTCCTCAAGTTCCATCCACAAAGCCAATTAACGCTCTAGCCTTTGCGGAAAATTTTCACTATTACCTTGATCCAACATCGGCTGGTGTGTGGATTGCATGAGGAAGGTACGTTGATGATGGATCATACGAAAATGTTTTTGGGGCGAGCTGTATCTTTACTCGCGAAACCACATCTTTCGATACGCTGTTGCGGTATGAGCATCGGCGGTCGAGTCATTCCGTTTGTTTTGACCATCGCATGCGGCGTTAGTGTCCTAAGTGGTTGTGCCAACACGAATGGCTACAATGGCCCGCCTTATAATCCGTACAATGCCTATACCTACCCACCGCAACAGCAATTCGGTGCTCCTGGAGCATTCCAACCAGGTGGTGTCTACCCCGCTCAAGGTGCCCCAATGATGCCCAACACGGGTGCACCTATTGGTTCGCCAGGTGTTATGCCGGGCGGAACGTTCCCTACTGGAATGGGCGCGCCTCCCGGGTACAATAACATGCCAGGATATAACAGCCAGCCGGTCGGTGGCCCCGGACAGCCATTTATCGGGAGCTAAGTCCGTTTGGTGAACTTCGGTTTCTAATTTAAGTGAAACGCATATGCGAGCGAGCAAAGTTGTTGGTTCTGCAATTTTGACCATTGTTGCTTCTTGTCACTCGTTCGCACAGGAGAACTGGCAGTCCTTTCGTGGGCCAGGCTCTCGCGGAATCGCTACCAATCAATCGATCCCGACCAAATGGACAGCGACCGATAACATCCTTTGGAAGAGGGATGTCCCGGGCCGTGGCTGGTCTTCTCCCATCGTGGTTGATAACCAAATCATCGTGACGACTGTTGTTAACTCGTCCGCAAACGAGGAAGCGAAAAAAGGTCTCTATTTCGGTGGCGATAGATCAAAGCCGCCCCAATCCGAACACCAATGGCAGGTGCTTTGCCTCGACGCAATGACTGGCCAACCGCTATGGGAGAAAACGGTAAAACAAGGCATTCCCGAGTATCCCATTCACATCAAGAACAGCTACGCATCGGAAACGCCCGTGTCGGATGGCAAGAACGTTTACGTTTACTTTGGTAATGTCGGAGTCTTTTGTTTTGACATGCTCGGCAATGAGGTTTGGCGCAAAGAGATCGCTGGAAACCCAATGCGAGCCGGCTGGGGAACGGCCTCTTCACCAGTCTTGCATGACGATAAGCTTTTCATGGTTAACGACAATGAAAAAGACTCGTATCTTCTGGCGTTAGACAAAGGTACTGGCCAGGAGATATGGCGCAAAGAGCGTGACGAGAAGAGCAATTGGTCGACCCCTTACGTATGGGTCAATTCGAAACGCACGGAGCTTGTTACGGCCGGGACCAACGGCGTGCGTTCGTACGATTTGGATGGCAACGAATTGTGGTCTCTCAAAGGGATGTCTAGTATCACAATTGCAACTCCGTATGTTGTCGATGACATGCTCATCATTAGTTCGGGATACGTGTTGGATTCGAAACGTCCTCTTTACGCGATTCGGCCTGGAGCGGCAGGGGACATTAGTGTTTCAGGTGACGAAACGTCCAATGAGTTTGTTGTCTGGTCATTGCCGAGATCCGCTCCTTACAACCCCTCCACTATTGCGATCAAGGACAAGCTTATCGTGCTTTACGATCGTGGGGCGCTCGCGGGATTTGGTTTGAAAGATGGGGCTAAGATCATTGCCGACCAGCGTATTCCTGAGGGACGTGCATTTACAGCGTCACCGTGGGCAATAGACGATAAGCTGTATTGTCTCAACGAAGATGGAGTTACATTCGTTTACGATCTTAGCGATTCAGAAGGCCAACTGGAGTTGCTATCGACGAACCCTTTGGATTCCGACGATATGAGTCTTGCAACACCAGCAATCGCCAACGGTAAACTCTATCTTAGAACCGACAAACGGATCTATTGCATCGCCGAACCGGTGCACTAGGTTGAGATCGACTTGATCGACTTGATCGGCACCTAGAAAACTACGGCCTCAGGTGGGTCTTGAAAAACTCTAGTCGTTTCCGGCGACCGTAGGGTGATTCACAGGCTCCGTGATCCGCGCCAGACATTAGCAAGAAATCGAAATCTTTATTGGCCTCGATTAACTTAGCCACCACCTGTGTTGTCGAGGCGGGATCGACGTTGCGATCGAGCTCACCGACCACGAGCATCAATTTGCCTTGCAATAGATGGGCATTGTCTACGTTGGAATTCTGTGAATAGTGATCGCCAGGCTCGACCGTTCCCATCCATTGTTCGTTCCACCAAATCTTGTCCATCCGATTGTCATGACATCCACAGTCGGCAACAGCCGCTTTGTAAAAGTCGTTGTGCCAAAGCAAGGCTGACATGGCATTCTGTCCACCGGCCGAACCGCCAAAGACTCCCACTCGCGTTAGATCGAGACTCGGATACTTCTTTGCTAGTTCCTTCATCCAAGCGATTCGATCTGGGAAGCCGGCATCTTTTAAATTGCGATAGCATACATCATGAAACTCTTTCGATCGCCATGCTGTTCCCATTCCATCAATTTGAACAACAACAAAACCAGCCGACGTGAAGTCTTGATACGATCGACCTCGACGGAAATCCTTGGGAACGTGATGATCATGCGGGCCGGCATAAATCGATTCAATCACTGGATATGACTTGGTCGGATCAAAGTCTTTAGGCCAATGAACAATCCCCCAAATCGGAGTTTTTCCATCTCGCCCCGGTGCAACAAATCGTTCAGGCATTTGCAATCTGCGTTGCTCTGAATCGTTTAATCCGACGTATTCGGCTCGTTCTACTTCAGCGACGAGCTTGCCATCGCTGGCTCGGCGTAGCTCATGCACGGGCGGCATGTCCACTCGCGAATAGCGGTCCAAAATATAATCGCGATTGGGAGACCACTGAACGGAGTGATTGCCATCTCCATCGGTAAGTTGAACAAATCCTGTACCGTCAATTGCGACGCGGCAGAAATGCTCGTGATAGGGGTCTTGGCCTGCGGCTAAGCCTACCGCGTAAAAGAAAACTTTCTGGTCGCGAATCTCTTCTATGCGTTTCACGTTCCAATCGCCAGTCGTTACCGTATTGATCACATTGCCGGAGTTCATGTCGATTCGATACAAATGATTCCAGCCGCTCCGTTCACTGCTCCAAAGAGCCGTTGCATCATCCAGCCAGCTCAATTGGTATTTGCCCCCATCGGAGTAATGCAAAAACGTCTTTGAGTTTTCATCGATAACCGTCTTTGCTTCACCGGAGGCCAAGTCGACACGGACGACGCGAATGACTTGATGGCCGCGAGCGTTATAGTGGAGCCAAGCGACTTTGCCATCTTCGCTAAACCGTTCCAATCGCACTTCCCATGGGTTCGAAAACAACTCCTTGTCGAGAGGAATCTCTTTTTGATTTTTAACGTCGATCAAACGAGGCGTTCTACAGGGAATGGTGTCTCCCGGTTTCGCATAAGGATACTCAACGAGAGCCGGTTGCCCCTCTTTCGGAAGTGCATGCACGATTTTTACGATCCGTTCGGGGACTACGGTGGTCTGCCACGCAATGGCGTACTCGCCGCTGGGGGACCAATCAATGTCGGCAACATGAGCAGGCGGATCTTGAGCCCGGTATTGCATGCTCATAAGTCGATCACGCTGTGCGGTTTTTCGAAACGAGTTTTTCTCGTTGGCATCGAATGTGATCCGGACTTCTAGGTTGGCGTTAGAGGACGATGGCTGCAGATTGCTCGCATCTCCATCTCCGTCCCTTTGATTCGGATTGACAATCCAGAGGTCATGATCGCGAACCTCCATCCTTGTTCCTGATCGATTTGCGGGTTGGCCCATATCGGGATTGCGATTGCGTCCCCGGTTTCTTCGATTAGGTCGCTTTCGAGGAGCATCCTTAACTACAGACGCGACCGTAGCATCGTTAAGCTCGATGATCGTTTCGGCTTGATCTGGAAGTTCGATGCATCCGATTGGTTGTCCGTCCTTGGATCGAATCATCCAGACATGGCCTGCGTAACTGCCCGACGCAAATGACTCCCCAGGCGAGGCCTTGCCATAAGGAACGAGCTCACCAGTATTGTTGACCCAAAGGACTTCGATTTCGTCTGCAAGTTTGTTATCAACTTTAAAGCTGACTGATTCGCCACCTGATTGGGACGGACGAGCAGGCAGAAAAAGGCTCGAGCTTACGTCTTTGGACGAATCGGTTGAAAGCCATTCGATAGCTCCCGTACTTCGGTCGATTTTGAGTTGGTTTCTAGCAACTGTAATCGTGACGGTATTCAAAGAATCCGAATACTCGGCCACTTTCCAAGATCGTCGAATCTCTTGTTCGTTGAGACCTGTTTTTTCTTGTATCGCTTTGACGGCGGCCGAATGATCGAACAGAGGTTCGCGGCGTGCTTGGATGGCATCAACGAGCAGAAACTCTCGTTTTTTGCTTTCATCTATCCGCTGAAACCAAAATTGATTCCCGTCCGAACTCCATTGTGGCTCGACGGTCTCTCCCACCAGGGACCATTCTTGTGCGTCGAGCGGTTGAACTGCGAAAAGCAACGCGACCAATCCACAGGAGAAAAAACGACAAATTCTGGCCGCAAGCCATTTCTTGTTGGGAATCATTGTTTCAGTGACGACACTTCATCGAGTAAAATGGGGAACATTGCTATTCCAGGTGGTCCGACCTAGAATGACATGGTATTCCCACCCGGCATTGTTCGCCACCGTTTAGACGATTTTCGTGTTGAATCGATCGCTTTCCCGGTCTATGTGCTCCAGTGTATTTGATTGAATGCTGCTCCTTTGAAATCAGTCCCACCGTCAAAATGGACCTGCAAGCTTTGAAAAAATCAATCTGTTCCTTTGGATTTGGCCAACGAAGGCTCGTTTCGCTTGTGGCCCTCCTCACGACGACGACACTTTGGTTCCTCTCTGGCATTGCCATCGCGCGAGACAATACCGAGCAAGAGGCGTTTTTCGAGTCCAAGGTGCGGCCGATCTTAATCGAGCATTGCGTCTCGTGCCACGGAGCCGATGAGCAATCGGGAGGTTTGAGACTGGACGCTCATATCGCGGTTACCAAGGGAGGAAGCTCGGGACAAGTTATCATTCCAGGCGATCCCGATAAAAGCCCCTTGATTCGAGCCATTCGTTACACCGAAGCCAACTATCAGATGCCGCCCGATGGCAAGATCCCCGACGAGCAAATCGAGATTCTAGTCGCATGGGTCAAGTCGGGCGCTTATTGGCCCAAGAGCAATGAAGCGGATTTGACCAACTCCCTTCCGCCAGCTCAACGGATCGAGCAAATTCGAGATTCGCATTGGTCCTATCGTCCGATTGGCAAATACGATGTGCCTCAGGTTCAAAAGGAATCATGGCCCACCGGTGCAATCGATCGTTTCGTCTTGAACAAACTCGAAGCAAATGGACTCGCCCCCAACCTCACTGCCGACAAACGGACCCAATTGCTGCGAGCACACTTTTCTCTCACAGGTTTGGCACCAACCTTCGAAGAGTTGGAGTCATTTCTGCACGACGAATCGGATGCCGCACTCGAACGTGTCGTTGATAAGCTTCTCTCCAGCCCACACTACGGGGAACGTTGGGCGCGTCACTGGTTGGATCTGGCTCGTTATGCGGAGACAACCGGCTACCAAGCGGGCAGTCGAGATACTCGTTATCCGTATGCGTATACGTATCGAGACTATGTCATCAATGCTTTCAACTCGGATAAGCCCTACAACGAATTCATCATCGATCAGATTGCTGCCGATCATCTCAACTTAAGCGAGGATCAAAAGCATCGATTGGCGGCTATGGGGTTTCTTACTGTTGGCCGCAAATTCATGGGCAACCCGAACGACATTATTGATGATCAAATCGACGTCGTTACCCGGCGTGCTCGCGTTGTCATGATCACAAATATGATCCTGTTCCTGCGGCAGACTACTATTCGCTGTACGGGGTCTTCGCCAGCTCTCAAGAACCGGGTGATCTGCCTCTGCTTGGTGACCCAGCCAAAACACCCGGCTACACCGAATTTTTGGCAGCCCAAGCCGAAAAAGAAAAAGAGGTTGAGCACTGGCTCGATCAAAAACGAATAGCGACGGAAGACGAGCTGCGATCGCGAACAGCCGATTATCTGATCCATTTTGCAAAGTCGCTGCCGCCGAACGATGCGAAAGAGGTTAAACGAATTGGCGATCGTGGTGCGATGCGACCTCCCGCCGTTGGTCGATGGCATAACTATCTCAAATCCGACGATGGTCGCGTTCATAAAGTTTGGGGCATTATCACTGTATTCCGCAAAGTTCCCCACGACGAATTTGAAACGGGAGCTAAAGCGATACTTGATCCAGCGT
>JALOQS010000401.1 GCA_025459355.1 Pirellula sp. | reverse complement strand
GAATCGCGGTTTGGTTGATCGCTCTCCACGCCTAACGCGGCTTTATCTCGCAATGGCCTTAGCATGAGAGGTTGCGGTCATGGTTGTTAGTGTATTTATCTTGTTGGCCTTTGTCGGTTCCAACAATCGTCTACATGACATGGGGCATGTATCTGAATCGGTCGATATGATCGAGCTCAATCATTTCTTTGATCGGCAAGGGCGACATGTCTACGATCAAGTCATCTTCTACGAACGACTCGCCAGCAATGGACAATATCGAGTACGCGCTTGGTGTCTAGTCGAAGATCGAGAGTCATTGAACAGGCGGCCTGAGTGGAATGCGACGACCGACAATTACCATGTCGATTGGCTCGATTCCGATCAAGGAATTGTGCGTTCCATTCGCAGCCCGCTTTACCGCGAAACGTGGACGCAGGTCGACCCGGAACGACTCGATAAAAAGCACCTTGAAGAGCGTTACCGATTGGCCCTCATTAAGCCCTCTAAAGAGCGTCGCTCAGCCAAGAGTGAGCAGCAAGCATTGAGGCTGGCGGAGCTGCATTTCGATAAGAATGCACCCACGGATTTGGGGGGCAGCAAAGAGCAAGCACTCGCGAAACGGTAGCCTTACCAGCTGTCGAAAGAGCACTTGGAATCAATAAGCCTAATAAAACAGGTGAGAATTCTGACGTTTGTTCGGTCAGAAATTTAGCCAGATCGTCCTAAAATCCTCTGGCTGTTGGAGGAAACTGCGCTCGTCAAACGCTATAGTGGAGTGGTTCGGCGTAGTGACTACGCTGGAGTGTTTTCTTAGTTGCTCTCCTCAAGGAGTGGACATGGCTCAATGGAAAAACCGATTCCTACCCATGGCACTGGGCTGTTTATGCTCATTGCCGGGCTCTGTTTGTCTATTCGCGAATGATAGTTCGCTGAAAAGACAATCCACATGGAATTGGCCCGAGAGCCAGTCGGTGATTACAAAGTTTGAGGACTTTCTGGGCACCATGCCCAATCGTTCCAATGTGCCAGCAATTAGGAATCGATTGGCGGACCTTTCGTCGTTGCGAGGGGTAACGATGCTTGAGAGTGTCGTGGCCATCGCGGCGGAATGTGATCCCAGCATTGCCAAGCTACGAGAACTATTATCGGGTGACGTTTCTTCTCGCACAGTTCCCGACATCGACGCAGCTCTGAGTTCCATGTTGGCCAACGGTGGCATTCCGAGCTGGATGAAGTCGGACGTGCAGTTGCTGGCTTGTCGCGTACTGGTTCAAAATTCACTCTACGACGAAGCTCTACAGCGACTCAAATTGATCGCAGTCGACCAAGTGTCTGATCCATCTACCTATTTGTTCTACACGGCTATTTGCCAACATCACTTACTCAGTCGCGACGAATGCCTCGAGAATCTTTCGAGGTTGTTGGAACGAGAGATGGAGTTGCCGACTCGGTACGCGATTACAGCTCGTCTCATGGAAGCGGACATTCAACCGTTAAAAGAAGATTCGCTAGATGAGATATCGCGATTGATGAACGACGTCGAGCGACGACTGGCGCTGGGCCGCACCGGGAAACTGGTCCGCGACAAACAGCAAACCATCGTCGACAAGCTGGACAAGAGTATCGAGCAACTCGAACAACAAATCCAACAACAGCAACAGCAGAAAAAACAACAGCAACAACAGCAACAGAATAAGCCCTCTGATGGATCATCTAGTCCCATGGACGAATCGCAGCGTGCAGATGTTAAGGGGCCTGGCGAAGTGGACAACAAAGACATTGGCAAGTCGAGCGGCTGGGGAAATCTTCCTCCCGCCCAGCGTAAAGAAGCCATTCAAGATATGACCAAGGACTTGCCTAGCCACTATAGAGACGTTGTGGAAGCGTACTTCAAGAAGCTTTCCAAAGTACCGACTGACCGATAGAGGCTCTCGGAATCTGTCTCTCCCGTTGATTGGTGTCTCTGATTGGTACCGTGAATTTTGGAACCGTGAATTCTAGTAACCATTTTCTCGTCTATGCTCCGGAGAGCCAACGGTTCTCGACCACTCTGGAGTCTTTTGCAGACCAAGTGTCAGGCTGGCCAGGGCTCTATTTTGAAATGGATGGCTCTTTTGTTTGGGCCGTCCGCGAAGGGGAAGAGAGTGTCGGGCAAATCGACGGCATGATTTACGACCGGGACGACGCCATCGAGTATCTAGATCTCAAAGGGGACGCACCGTTCCATTCGTGGGAAAAGTTGCTCGAGGTGGTAGTGGAAGCGGATTCGCCGCAAGGGCTCGATTTTTTAAGAATATTTGAAGTTTCCAGCGGGACCTATCTGAAATGGTCTCAAATCGTAGGCCGAGGAAAAAGCTAGGGCAACTCTCCAAAGTCCGCACGGGTTGCTCATTGTCAATTTGGCTCCCGTTTGGTAGGTTGAATCGATGGATGGACGGAGGTCCGATTGATTTCCTGAACTGTAGTAATGGAACTAACAAAATGCGTTTGCTTTCTCTCACTTTTTTGATTGCGATGGTGTTTATGGGTAATGTGATGGCCGATTCCCCGAGCGAGGGTA
This sequence comes from Pirellula sp., assembly GCA_025459355.1. Taxonomy (GTDB): domain Bacteria; phylum Planctomycetota; class Planctomycetia; order Pirellulales; family Pirellulaceae; genus JBKCUI01. Next base: position 1,667 of record JALOQS010000401.1, on the reverse strand, counting down.
AGGTAACGACCAAGGTTTACTTTGATATTGAAATCGATGGCAAAGATGCTGGTCGGATCGTCATGGGATTGTTTGGCGACGACGTGCCAAAGACTGCGGAAAATTTCCGTTGCTTGTGCACCGGCGAAAAGGGTGAAGGCAAGAGCGGTAAGCCGCTTCACTTCAAGGGCTCGATCTTCCACCGAGTGATTCCTAAGTTCATGCTCCAAGGCGGTGACTTTACCAACGGTAATGGAACTGGCGGAGAGAGCATTTACGGCGCCAAGTTCGCGGACGAAAACTTCAAGTTCGTTCACGATACCCCAGGTCTGCTAAGCATGGCTAACGCTGGCCGCAATACCAATGGATCACAATTCTTTATTACTACCATCAAATGGATGTAGTTAAGAACATCGAATCTTTCGGAAGCGACAGCGGCCGCACCAGCAAGAAGATTGTGATCAAAGACTGCGGCGAACTCAAAGAGTAGTTCGAATCCGTAGAGAACAGTTTCGTTCGGGCTGGTATTACCAGCCCGATCGCGCACGGGATTGTTGCTTAAGTCGATAACGAATATTTTGCAAACGTAAAATAGGCACTCCTGCCCGTTCAATGGTTCTCAAGTCGGTCAAGAGTGACCAACCCATTGCTCAAAGCAACACGCCCACAAGCTGAGGGATTGCTCTTTCCCCCCACGGCCTCATCTTCGCGACCCCGTAACTTAACGCGTTCCTCGTGTGCGACTCGCACCTAGGGGGACTGTCGATCGGGTTGCTAATGCTTCGGGAACGTTAACCGGCCATCGATCCCTCTGCTCGCAGCTATCTTGCTTCAATTAGCCGTAACGCGCGCAATGGACCGGCTGTCGGCCGTTAACCGTGGGCTAGCCCGACTTTCCGAGTTGCTGCCGGACGCACCCCAGCTCAGAACGATTATTCTGACTCAATTAACAGAGAACGTATGCAGTATCCGGGCTAGCTCACGGTTCGGTTGCTCGCAATTTTCCTACGCATATGGTCAATACTCGGTTACAATGACCAACCTACATTTCATGCTTTCGACCGACCTCGTCAGCATCACCTCTCCCCCACCTTTTGGAAAGATTTTCAATCATGAGCCGCCTTTTTTCAGCCTGCCTTCCTTTATTGCTCCTCGTTGGTAGTGCAAACGTTGCATCCGCCGAGAAGCCGATCCCTCCCAGCTCCATTAAAGCCGACTCGCGAATCAATGGCTTCGCAGTCAGCGTCCAAGCTTGGAGCTTTAACCGCTTCACTACCTTTGAAGCGATCGAAAAAACAGCCGCCTCAGGTGCTAAGTGCATCGAGTTGTTTCCTGGCCAAAAGATGACGGCCGACCAAGATGCCAAAGTCGAACCCGGCATGCCAGCCGAAGCCCTCAAGGCTCTCAAAGATAAACTTGCCAAACACAACATCAAAGCTACCGCGTTCGGCGTTGTCGGTGTCTCCAAAGATGAAAACGAAGCTCGCAAACTTTTCCAATTCGCCAAAGAGCTCGGCATCACTTGCATCAACACCGAGTCAACAGAGGCAATCGACACGATCGAAAAGCTTGTCAAAGAATTCGACATCCGCGTTGGCATTCACAATCACCCACGTCGCGACAACGACCCCAACTACAAAGTATGGGATCCGAAGTACATTCTCGAACTAGTGAAGGATCGCGATCCA
>JALOQS010000400.1 GCA_025459355.1 Pirellula sp. | reverse complement strand
GCCGAAGCGATGATGGACGCTGCGCCCGCTGCCATGGGAGGGATGGGAGCGCCGGGTGCACCGATGAGAAAATCGGCGGCGCGGGGGGAGGCGAACATGGAATTAATGGCAGCCGCATCAGAGGGGTTGGACGCAACCGGGCCAATGGCTCAACAATCGAACGTCAATCTTGGCAAAGTCGCTCCGAGAAAGAACCTCAATGAACTCGCATTTTTCTTTCCGCACGTCGTTGCTAAATCGGACGGTGTTTATGAAATCGAATTTACGATGCCAGAAGCTCTTACGACTTGGCGATTCATGGCCTTTGCTCACGATACCGGATTGCGATCCGGGTTTCTTGAGAATAAGACGATAACGTCCAAGGACATAATGGTTCAACCCAACCCGCCTCGGTTCTTGCGAGAGGGAGACATCATCGAGTTCACCGTCAAGGTAAGTAACTCATCCAGCGAAAAGCAATCAGGCAAGGTGGCATTGCAGTTGTTTGATGTCAGTGGTACTCGATCGGTTGATGAAGCGTTTGCCAACCTCGACCGAGAAAAGAGTTTCGAACTCGGAGCAGGTGAGTCAAAGTCGTATGCCTGGCGATTACAGGTTCCCGATGGTTCCGCACCGGTCCTTTACAAAGCGGTCGGCGGGACCGAGAAGACCAGCGATGGCGAAGAAGGAATATTGCCAGTCCTGTCGAAGAGAATCTTGGTAACCGAGTCGATTCCGTTACCGATTCGAGGAAAGCAAACCAAGGAGTTCGAGTTTAAGAAACTCTTGGATTCTGCGGGATCAGATTCAATCAAGCATGAATCTCTAACGGTGCAAATGGTTTCCCAGCCAGCTTGGTATGCGGTGTTGGCGCTTCCTTACCTTATGGAGTATCAGCACGAGTGCAGTGAGCAAACGTTCAATCGCATGTACTCCAATCTATTGGCTCGCCATATTGCGAACAGTGATCCCAAGATTCGTCGCATCTTTGACACATGGAAGAACATTCAACCAGAGGCGCTCGATTCACCGTTAGAGAAGAATCAAGATCTCAAGGGTGTTATGATCGAAGAGACGCCTTGGCTTCGGGCCGCAAAGAGTGAATCACAAGCGAGACGAGACGTGGGAATTCTCTTTGATGACGGTCGACTTAACAGCGAGATCATCCGTGCTCAAGATAGGCTGCTTGAGATGCAACGTGAGAACGGCATGTTCCCATGGTTCCCAGGAGGACCGGATAGTGAATACTTGACCCTTTACATCATGACCGGTTACGGACGACTCCGTCATCTCGGGGTTGATATCGACATCTCGCCAGCGGTAAAAGCGTTAGCTGGTTTGGATGCTTGGATTGATGAAAAGTATCGTTGGATTTTAGCGAATAGCAAAGATCCCGAAGCAGACCACCTTTCGTCCACCATTTGTTTGTACTTCTACGGCAGAAGCTTCTTCCTTGAGGAGGCTCCTATCCCCGAGGAACATCGCGTCGCGATCGATTACTGGAAACGACAAGCGACTAAGTACTGGTTGAATCAACCGCGACAGAACCAAGCGCAACTGGCGATTGGCTTAAGTCGGCTTGGCGATGAGACCGTTCCGGGCAAGATCGTGAAAAGCATCGTCGAGTTTTCCAAAACGGACGAAGAACTCGGCATGTTTTGGGAGGGAAGCCAGACCGCATGGTGGTGGTACCACGCACCGATCGAAACCCAAGCGATCTTGATCGAGATGTTTGATGAAGTTGCCAAAGATGAAAAGGCGGTTAACGATTGCAAAGTTTGGTTGCTCAAACAAAAGCAGACTCAAGCGTGGAAGACAACAAAGTCGACAGCCGATGCTATTTATGCACTGTTGCTTCGGGGAAACAATTGGTTAGCATCCGATGCGTTGGTCGAGGTTCAATTAGCGGGCGCAGCCATCAAGCCTGAAAAGGTGGAGGCTGGTACTGGTTTCTACGAACAGCGATTCTTGCGATCCGAGATTAAACCAGAGCTTGGCAAGATCAAAGTCACCAAGAGCGATGATGGAGTTAGTTGGGGAAGCATTCATTGGCAATACCTCGAGGACATTAGCAAGATCACTCCGCATGATGGCACCCCGCTCAAGCTCGAGAAGGCCCTGTACCGGAAAGTCCAATCCAAGTCGGGTGAGGTGCTTGAGGCTATCAACGGCCCGGTGCAAGTCGGAGATGAACTGGTGTGTCGATTGGTGTTGCGAACGGACCGCGATATGGAGTTCGTTCATTTGAAAGACCATCGCGGTAGCGGTACCGAACCGGTCAACGTTTTGAGCGGATATCGATTTCAAGACGGATTAGGGTACTACGAAAGCACTCGTGATACCGCCAGCCATTTCTTTATCGATTACCTGCCGAAAGGAAACTACGTGTTCGAATACTCGGTTCGCGTTCAGCATGCGGGAGAGTATCCCTCCGGCATGGCGACCATTCAGTCAATGTACGCGCCGGAGTTTAACAGCCATTCGGCCAGTGTGAAGATCGAGGTTTCTGGACGCTAACATCGTAGGCCGTAACATCGTAGGCCGTAACAAGGCTTTGCGCCGTTACGGCACGCCCCGCTACCAGTCAGGTCCAAAAATGGCCAGGCCCCAAAATGGCGAGTCATTTGTGACATGGCGTGCCAGAGAGACGGCGGGCGGATGGTCAGCATTTAGGGCCCGAATATTGCTAACTTGTCTTTTGAAATCTCAGTCTTTCGGCCGTTTGTATTGCCTCGCTTTTTTTGAATTGCGAGAAGCGAGCTGCTAGACCCTTGGCTTGGCATAGATTGTGCTCTACAGTATTGGGTCTTCCAGCTTGGAGGATTTGACACTCTTCGGGCATTAGCTCCGTCAGGAAACACGAAAGGTTCTACGAAATGGGACACGCAGCGGAATTTACAGAAGATGCATTTGAGACCGATGTTCTCCAATCATCAGTACCGGTTTTGGTTGACTTTTGGGCCACTTGGTGTGGACCATGCCGTCAGATCGCTCCGCTGATTGACGAATTGGCAGTCAAATACGACGGCAAGGTCAAAATTGGCAAGGTCAACGTAGACGAGCAATCTGGACTAGCGCAGCAATACGG
>JALOQS010000117.1 GCA_025459355.1 Pirellula sp. | reverse complement strand
GCTTGTCGCAACTCTTTGGCAAAGACTCTGCTCGATGCACCACCTGGATTCAGTCGCAAGTTTTCATAGTCGAGGTTTGCGACGAAAAGCCCTTCGTGATTCAACCAAGTACACGCACGGGAGATCAGCCCCAACTTATCACCGATGTAGTGCAGCCCATGAATGCAAGTGATAAGATCGACGCTCTCGACTGGACTCCAAGTCGAAAGCGAAGCCTCAATCAGCGTCAGCGAACGTGAGGTGTTGGTTACAAACATGCCTACTAAGTCTACGCCAACGATTTCCATCGGCAGTCCGTCACGCTCAATGATTGTTGCTGCTTGGCTCAAAGCCTTGCCTGTGCCACAACAAAGATCAAGCCATCGAGCCGTTCCATTAGCGGCTACTTTGTCGGCCAGAAAACTGAGCGGCTGGAAACCAATTTCAACGTCGTAGCCGTTCGTTCCGCTCAGGTCACGTTCACGATTCATGCAGCAATTGGCGACGACAGGTGATTGCTCTAGTTGTTGATCGTCGTTGTATAGCATGATGTCGCAATTGAGGCTGGCGATCTAATTGGGGCGATCGTCCCAAACCGCATTCCCGGCTGGTTTGCTTGGTACTGCTCCAAGCGTCTCATCATACCGTTAACGGGAAGTAGATTACGGAGTTTCAACGGAATTCCAAAACTCGGTAGCCGATCTGTGATTGATCTGTTCCAGGGATTTAACAGATCGGAGGATTTCGATATCCCGCTCTTTGACGAAATCAAAGCAAATCAATTTTAGTTTTGACATCGTTTTGATCGGGTTCCAATCCGAGATAGCCGTACCAGAGATGTTTAGGTACTCGATATCACTTCCCGCTAGAGGGGAAAGATCAGTGATTTGATTTCCGTGAATCTCAAGTATATGTAGCGGCATTCCCTGGAGTGGTTTGATATCGGTGAACTTGCAGTATTGGCAATGAAACCTACTGATAGGCATACCCGCAAGTGGCGACAAATCTGCTACTTGAGTGTTGGCCATATGCAGATTGTTGATCGGCATTCTCTGGATCGGTGTTAGATCAGCAATGTACGTGTTGTGAATGTCCAACCTTGTCAACCTAGCATTACGAATCGGTGCGAGATCAGTGATACTTGTGTTATTGATGACTAGGGCAGTTAAGGTGGCCCCCTCAAGTGCAGACAAGTCGTTCACTGGATTGCTATTTAGTGCAATCTCTTCGATAGGAAGCCCTCGAAGTGGCGAAATATCGGCTAACGAGCCATTGTGTTTCCAACTGTACGAACCTCCCAGATTGACGTATCGCAGGCCCTTGAAGACGGCAAGTGGCCTGATGTCTGTAATGTTGTCCGAACATAGTTCCAAAAGATGCACCTTTGCATCCTCGGAAAGTACCGTTTTCATAGTACCATCGAACCCTGGATTGAGTTCCTTGAGCTTGGCGATTACTTCGGTCACTTGCTCATCAGCAGGAAGGTTTGCTGTGCGATCAATCCATTCTGGGTCTAAAGGAGCTAGTGCTTTTGTATTGGTTGATGACGTTGGCATTGGTCGCCATAGCGCAAATGCACTTGCCCCAAGAGCAAGAATCAGAATCAAAACCGAAAGCATAACGCCGTTGGTTTGCGCACTGGGATTTCGATGCCCGAGTTGTGTTGCGAATGCCTTGGCTGATTGAAAGCGATTCGCTGGATCGAGCTGTAATGCCTTCTCGCAAATGCGGCGAAGTTCGGCAGTCATGCCTTCAGCACCAAACTGGACCCCTGCGACAATCTTTTCTCGCACTGTGTTTGGTAGATCGGAGCTATAGGGCAACTTACCAGTTAGCAATTCATAAAGCACAACACCCAAGCTATAGACATCACTACGAGCATCGACCTCTTTGCCCTCCAACTGCTCTGGGGCCATGTATCTCAATGTGCCTATGGATGGTGCAAATCGTCCTGATTTGGTTGCAGATTGAGCAATCCCAAAGTCGGCAAGTAAGGCACGGCCATGATGGTCGATCAGAATATTGGCGGGTTTAATGTCACGGTGAATGACGCCGTTGGCATGGGCATACTCCAATGCTTCGGCAATCTCGACTGTCCATCGTTCCGCTTGATCGGAAGAAACTTTGTTTTGCTTGATGTGATCGCCAAGGTTCCCACCCTCAACGAATTCTGAAACGATAAAGACATTGCCATTGTCACGACCAACATCATGCACAGGCACAATACCAGGATGCTTTAATCGAGCGACACGCCGAGCTTCTGCCATGAACGCATCGGTAGAGTCCAGGCGACTGGGCTTGGGCATTTTGACGGCTACATTACGATGCAGTTCAAGATCGTAGGCCCGCCATACTTGGGCAAATCCACCTTCCGCAATGAGATCATCTAAGCGATAACGACCAGCGAGTGTTCGTGGCTCGTGAGTCGTAGGATTGCAATTGTTATCCGTATCAATGAGTCCGATTGGTCTATCCATCCAATCGGCTGCCTTCAACGCCGATATACGTCCCTCAAGTTCATCGACTAGGTGTGGGCAGGCTTGGCACAGCTCAATTGAGGATACATCCTGGCCTTGCTCACGCAATTCGTCCCAGCGAAGCAATAAGTCAGCCAGTACTTCTTCATCCTCGTTCGTCACTTTTGAGCGCCTCACTTAGCTTGACCTTGATCGATTGCCATCGCCGCTTGAATGTCCTGAACGACATCCCAAGCAACTTTGCCGCTTCTTCCTGCGATAGTCCTTCATAGAAGACAAAGTTGACGATCTCTTGTTCGTCAGCAGAAAGAGTTTCAACCTGTTTGTGGAACTCACTCCAGCTTTCAAGGTTTTGCGGTTCGCTGGTTTTGATGTGCAATGCTCCGCCCGCTTCATCAGCTGGTTGGCCATCGGTGTGGTGATTAGCGGCGTACCCCTGCGGACCAAAGTGATGCTTGGCCAAATCGAGTAGTTCGCGCCGGATTTGAATCGCTGCGAGATTAAAGAAGTGCCGCACCGATTCGACTTTGACGTCTGCCAAGGCTCGATGCAATTTGACCATCGAGTTCTGGAAAACGTCGTCGGTTTGTTCCCAACGGCGAAGCTGGGGAAACTCATGAAACATCTTGCGTGTAAGCCGAAGCAAACGGTCACAAGCGTGATGTAAAAGTTCGTCATGCGCAGCAATATCTCCTTTAAGTGATCGGTCGATCAGGTTTTGGAGTTGGGTGTCGGTTCCTGTGTGGGGAGTTTGAGGCATAGCGTTTTCCAGTTGGGCCAAATCAAGCGTTTGCCCCATTTTATCTGGAAGACGGCTATCCGCATCTACCCTCTATGGAATTGCGAGATTACCTAAGGAAAAGGGCCAAAAAATATTTTTTGAATATTTGTGGCCCAGTTTGGCCCCGGCAGTCGCATGGCTTGGTGGGCAACTTTATCAGCCAGGGAAATTGCCTAGTTCCACGAAATGTAACAACCAAGCTGATAATTATCGACCCCGGCCAATTTTGTTGGTCGCTTTATTATTTGCGACCAAACGAACCGCCACTTAACGACTTCAAAAAGAGAACAAATTTATGCGACGAATGATTCTAGCCGTTGCGGCAATGGTAGTGATCTTTGGAACAGGCTCTTGGCTTTTTGGACAGGAAAAGCCGAACGCTCCTGTCGATGGCCGAACCCAAGAAGTCGTTGCAGAAGGTGTCGGGACCACGGCGGACGAAGCGATCAAAGATGCCTATCGCAATGCGGTACGCCAAGTCGTCGGTGCAGTGGTCGATGCAGAAACCTTAGTCAAGAACGACGAACTCATCGACGACAAAGTTTTGACTTATAGCGATGGTTTCATCAAAGGTTATGAGGAGGTAGATGGATCAAAAAAGGTGAAAGATGGTCTGCATCGAATCAAGATAAAGGCTCAAGTGGAACGCAGGAGTGTGATCGCCAAGCTCAAAGCAACTAACATCTCTGTTAAGCAAGTTGACGGCAAGAGCATGTTCGCTGAGATCGTGACACAAGAAGAGGGAGAGACTGACGCCTCCGAATTGGTACTCAAGTCGCTTGCCGATCTACCAACACTACTCACAGCAACCGTTAAAGGGAAGCCGGAATTTGACCGTGCTAAATCCGAGATCGTAATCAGAGTCGATGTTGCCGTTGACCAGCGTGGATACGACGCCTTCGTGAAACGAATTGAACCGATTCTAAAGAAACTTGCTATTGCAAAGGGGTCAATTGTTCTGAAGGCAGTTCACGATCAGGTTCGTGACCCTAAATCTGGCCGCATGATCGATGCAGGCGAAAACAGTGTAGTAGTGAACGACGCTAAAGCACTTGCTGGTCCACAAATTCAAAGAGGCATGAATAATGTTTGGTGTCTTTGGGTTTGTTCCTTCACGTCCGGGAAGTTCTCAACTCAGCGTTGGAACAGTTACGTTCTGCCAGGGGATGCGGCTAAATCCTTCACGCCAATCCTAATGCCGAGTGCAAAGGATTTGGTGAATGATTTCGGCGTCGTTGACATAAACACGAATCCTCCAGATCAAATGCAAAGACCTAATGATGCGAGGACTCAATTGCGTGTAACTCTAAACGACATAACAGGAATGGTAGTGACGCAAGACGAACGTGAACTTACAACGACCAGTGCATCTTTTTCCGAGGGTCAGTCAAAAAATCGCCTTCCGTTAATGCGGGTCGCAAGATTTCGGGACTTCGATGGGGCCAATTTTGCAGACCCGAAGTACGAACCTTCATTAGATCCGTCAAAACGAATTTACAACGGCTTCATCGCACCATTCTCCATTTCGCCGACCATGTACGGACAGGCTGTTCAGTTACATTGTACGGGAAGTAGAGTCGTCGAATTCCGATTCAAAGTTACTTCAGAGGAATTGAAAGCTATAACAGATGTGAAATGCGAGATCGAGTATTCGCCCGATCCGAATCATATAGCCCAATTACCATAGCTCAAGATCGGTACTGTTCGTTTTCTTAGCGAGTTTGAATTCACGTTTGATGAGTAGCCTAGTCAATTTTCCGTTGCGCTGTTTCAGGAGATATTTATGAATTGTTCAATGAAGTCGCTCGTCTTATTAAGTTTATTGTTGAGTTGCCAACTTGCGTATTCTCAGGACGCTGAGCTTGCCGCCAAAACGGAATCCAGCGAGGCTGACGTCGATGGTGACAAAGCATCTGTCACGCCGGACATCGATCTGCGAGGCGATGCGGGCATGGAAGCTGTTCGGCAAGTTCAGAAAGATCCCGGTCTCAACTTCGAGCCAGGCAAGTCTGCTGAAGAGACTTTGCAGGACTTCGTTCAAACTAAACAGTGGGCCGAGGGCTGGGATGAAGAGAAAAAACGATTTTTCGTAGTCACTTCAGCAAAAATGGACGTCGACGAGCCCACGACAGACAGGGACTTTTACGTAAAGCGTGAGATGCTGGCGAAGCGATCGGTGTTGCGTGCAAAAGCAAAGATTATTGAGTTCATCAACAGCAGTATGAGCGCTGTCGACAAACTGGAGATTCCAGACACCGATGTGAATACCCAATTTGGCGCAGAATACAACGCTGCAGAAGCATCCCTTCGGGCAGCAAGCTTGAGGGTTGCTAAATTATTGAGGGAATATGACGAAGCGGAAGCGGCTGCTCTCGAAGGAGCCAGTATTAAGGATCGCATCAGTGCCTTGCTCGATGCCGCCATAAAGAAGCTCGACAAAGAATACTCTTCCGTTCAGGTCGAAACCAGGAAACGCGAACAGTTCGAAAAAGCAAAAGCTCGATACGCGAGTGCGTTGAAAGAAATGGAGGAAACTGAGGCCAAGGTGAAAAGTCTTCAGGGGCAAGTGCAAAGTACTCAATCATCCGAAGTACAACGCCTCGCCTCGATGCCTCTCATTGGCGCAACGGTTCTCGCACAGACCGAGTCGTGGAATGAAGAAGACGGACAATATCAAGTTGCGGTACTGGCGTGCTGGAGTGTTAAACTGGAACAAGCCGCGCGTGCGGCTTTGACGGGAGAGTCGGTTGTGGACGACTACAGCGGGGACGAATCGCTCTCCGTACAAGAATGGCTCGCCCAACAGGAACTGGGGCAAATGGTTGGGCCACGCCAGTTTATTGACAAAAATGGTCAGCGCTGGTTTATAGGCGTGACAGCTCGACCAGTGAGTAAGAATGCAGCTGTAGATGAAAAGAATAAAGAGTTGGCTGCAATCTTTAGCAGCCAGATTGCATCGTTTTCGCTGTTTTCCAACGTCGATACACAGGCTGTTGCCAAGCAGGTCATGAGCGTAATCAGCTCCGACAGCCTCGAAAGGTCTGAGACCCAAGCGACGGAGACTTTAGCGCAGCAAATGACACAAAATTTTGAAAATCTTCAAATCCAGGGCTTAGGGAAAATCGGAGGTAAGATCGTTACTCACGAATTGACAGGTCAGAAAATTCATGTCGCAGTGTATGGAATCTCGCCGGGAGCGGCTAAAGCGACTATGGAGCTAGAACGGCAAGCCGCGCTCGCGGCGATCCAGGTTCATAAGAGCCAATCGTTCGCAAAAAAACGTAGCGAGGCTTTGCGAGAAGGGGTCGAAGCAGCAAAAAATGATCCTTCATCCGGAAAGGCCGGAAAGTTACAGGGCGAATCGGAGCTTACCCCAGCGAAAGCGAACGGGGGCAAAACGGCGGCCGCAGGCACCGGCGATTCAAAGAAGCCCACAGAAGCCGGAAAGACTAAGTCTGGGTCGACGAAGCCTGGCAAGGTTAAGGACGATTTTTAGATCCACGCAAAATTTTTCACGGCAAGCTCGACTTTTGAGCCGTCGAGCTTGTCTGTTCGGAGATAGTAAAAGAGATGTTTTTCACAATACATTGCTGGCTCGATGCGTTATTGCTGAAGTGGTATAACCAATAAGTTTAAAATCCGATAACACTTTGAATCCTGAGAAGCCAACCGTGTTAATTTGCCATGTTTTAGTGCGAGCAATTACGTTCTGCTTCATTGCTTTGGCGACTTTGTCAATTCCAATCGTTGAAGCGAAGTCAGGACAACTAGAATCTGCTCACATCGTTTATGCTGAAAAGCTCTCTACAGCGGCGGAAGGTGTGCACGTAACGGACGGCTTGGTTTTCGTGGTAGTCGAGATCGCGCAACTAGGTAAAAGCGGCGATGAGGTTTTGGGACCGCTGTGTCTTCTAAGAACCTTAGAACTGCTGCGTCACTATGCCAGTGATCGAAACGGGTTTGTTGTCGGCAAAGACTCAAACGCTTCGGACAATATCATATTGCGTGAGTTTCCGTTCTTAGTTGCCGAATGCCGAATGGTAAATACGCGATTCGCGACGAGCAACTTTGAACTAAAAGACATTGCGTCTCGCGTTCTAGAAAATCGTTCAATTGACAAGGTACATCGCTATGTAACAGCGTTTTCAACAGAAGACATTGAGAGACAAATTTCATCGGGGTCAACTATAGCTCCGACAATCGACGAAACGCTTAGCTGTCTACGTAAGCGCTTGGATGCAGTGATTGAGGACGATCAAAACATCGCAATTGAATTGATGTTACGTTGTGGTGCCATCGAAGATACATTGAATGTCGCTAACGACCAGAGTAGTTTAGAATTTACACTTTCAAGCTTTGCCCGCCCAAAAATTGATTCGTTGGATTTGTATGAACGATGGCCGTTGGCCCAGCAGATGTTATCCTCCTCTGAAGTTTCTGTCGGCGATGTTCGGCGACTACTTAAGGATTGGCCCGGATTTCCACCCGCGATTCGTTGGCTTAGTGAGTCTTGCGCAAGGGAACGTCAATATGCATCCGCGCTAAATCTAAGGATGCTCGCCCTAGTCGAATCAACAAAAGCTGAAGCTGATGTACAAGAACTAAGTGCTCTTGTAAACCGATGGCTTCAGACGACCGAATACGCACAGGGACTTGCTGAGTACGCTAAGCTGCTTACAGACCTTCACAATGCAGAAATACCTAAGCAGATGCTTAAAACCGAACTACCGACATCAGGAATCGTCTCGCGCGTTTGGCGAACATATGGGCACGTAAACTTTCCTGATATCGGTCCGCAGGCACCGCTGGACACGCCGTTTACCATTTCGGATCCATCAAAAGGCAAGCAGGACGTCACGGGTTCTGCGAATCAGTTCCATGAGGCTCTCAAAAATCGTGCAGGAGACTCTGAGGTCTGGTCATCAATGGGTGCAATTCTGCTCGAGAATGGTGAACCGCTGGCTGCTATCCCGCTGCTGACACAATCTCTGCGAATAAAATCTGACAGCGTAATTACTCGACTGAGACTATCGAGGTGCTACGAACAACTGGGCTACGAACACCTGCAACGTGGCATGGCACTCCTTGCGCTATGTCAGCCTTCAGTGACCAAACCGCAGCGCGAGCAAGCACTCAAGCAATTGCAATCACAAAAGAAGGAACGAGCAACTAAACCCGCTGTACCAGACATGAGGACCGAAACGCCATGATCGCTCTAACACGTAAAAAAACGTATCGACAAAAATGGCAGTTGCTGGTCGCAACTTTATTGGCGTGGTGCGGAACGGTGCCTGGACTTCCCTCGGCAGTTCATGCAGATGACTCTGAAAGCACGGCAGAATCGTCAATGATGGAAATGCCCGTAATTGATCCTGGTTTCGAATTGTTCTTGGAGCAGCGTCCGAACCTGTGCCGTGGGGGCGCCGAGTTTTTTCTAACGAACAAGAAATGGATTGCTATAGGCAGTGGCCGAGTTGCTTTCCAAACGGAAGATGGCCACAAGCTCTCCATTTCCGACGCCACGAAACTAGCGCGCGTAAAAGCTAATCGAGACCTCGCGAGCCTCATTCACGGTTTTCGAATGTCCGCGCAAGACAAGTCTGTCACGAAGTCTATTGAGCGAGACGGACGCACAGAAATTTTAGAGTTATTTCATTCGTCTTCCACGCAGTCGATAGAGGCCTCGTTGAATCGTGTCGAAGTTGTAGGAACGTGGCAACTCGATAAGGGGGGAGCAATTGCGGTCATGGTCGCTGTTGGTGATCCGCATCATCCGCTGTTCAATCGAACCGAGATCGGACACTCCCTGGTAAAGTTGCGAAACGAACAGTGGCAAGATGATTGGAAGAACGTCTTCGCCGCACGGCCCTCGATCGCCAGTGGAGGTGCAAGCGTCTACCGAACGGAAGATACAACTTGGATTCTAGCCGTAGGAAAGGCCCGATTGAAAGGTGACCCGGTAATGGACCGTCAATCCCAACTTGTGGCCTCATCTAACGCCGCGCGTGAAGCCGTTCAACTTATAAATGGGCTTAAAATCTCAAGCCAGTCAATTGCATCACAAAATTTTCGTCGCCTTACAGCTGATGAAACTACTTTGGCTTACGAAGTGAGTGAGACACTCAATAAGACCGGTTCGGAAAAAGTCAGCGCAACAGCTCGACTTACGGCTGCCGTGGGAACTTGGGAGTCGAACGATGGCAGTTTTTATTTCCAAGCGATAGCCTTCAAGCTGTCGGATCTTTAGAGCTACATGCAAAAATCCTTCCCGACTACGCAACAACCCTACCACCGAAATTTTTCACAGCCCGGCGTATTTTTGGAATCGCCTCAACAGAACTTGTCGGCCTACACAAACCAAAAGAGAGAAAGCCAAAGCGTGTGCTAGCGGGGTGGAGTCGCACCGATCTCAGAGGTTTTCGCTTAGAAATGCTTTATTGACAGAGCTGAAAAAATGTCTTGGCAACTCTCGACTCTATGGTGGGGCAGCCTCAAAACGTATCTGGATCAAAAGCTGGTCGTTGCTCGACTTCAATCACTCCCAAAGCATTGAGACGATAGAGCATTTCCATTCCAGCGAATGTTGTGCGAACATCAATGCCGTACTTGGCGGCCTCGTACATGATTTCGCTGACTTCTTTGAAGCTTGCGCAACGAAGCCAATCAGTTCTTTTCCAAGAAGTGTCTTCTAATGAATGTCTTAGGAAAAACTCATGTCCTCCAGCTTCAGGTACGACCGCCGTGAACCCTACAGAATCAGGATCCACAAGCAGATCAGAGACCTCTTCGCAGCCTAGCTCAATGCAGAACTCACGAATTGATTCCATGATGCGCTCCACGTCAGCAAGATCGCCTGATGGTAATGACCATGAATAAGCATAGACAACGTTGCGTTGATTTGTCATCGGTGTTTCTTTAGATGATGTCCAGTACGTTGTCCCAGGCAGCAAGGTCATCAACATGGCCTGCTGGTACTTCAATAACGGCTACGATTCCGCTGTCATAGAGAAGCTTGCCTCCCCATTGCTTCAGCTGTTCGTGCTGTTCATGACTCAGTAGCGTCGTCATCCTGAGTTTCAACGCAACAGTATCGCTATTAGACTTCACCGCCAGCTTTTCGATCGCCATCTTTGTGATTTTTGGATTCATTGCGATGCCTCTCTAAACTCGGACAAACTCACGCCATACTCAACTGCTGCTTCGATGATGCCTCATGACTCGACGGAAGCGTCACATCAATGATCCGTGCAACATTGAGACATGGATAATCTTGCGGTACCGGAATGTCCCATGACACTGCGTTACTCCTGTTCAGCATACAGTTCCTCGAAGTATTCCACGACGATTTTCGGTGCAGTAAAGTCTTCGCCCGTGTGCTCCACGAGCCAATCCAACGCGTTAATGATGGCTTCTTCGTCGTCGATGCCAATAGGTCGATCCCAGCCAAGCAAAGCGGCATCAAGATGATCTTCGTGATTTATAATGAACTCGTAGGCGTTGCCTTCGGAATCCGTCAAAAACCAGCAGCCAAGGTCATCCGGGCCCATCAGTGTTACGATCATGATTTTCTAAGCTCTCCTTTCTCGTTCACCTGCCAAATTTGTTTTGTGCTTATCTCGATTGCTGTTAACCAACCTCCACTGCAACAGCCCGTGTCGATACCAATCAAGTAGCCCAAGTCCAGGATTTCAGGCTGCGGAGTGTGACCGACAACAAACGTCTTGCCAGAACAGTGAGGGAGGTGCGGGGTGTAGTCTCGAAGCGATAGCCAACGAAGCGTATGATCATCTAGTTGATTCAGGGGTACGTCCGCTTTATAGTTCGCGTGGGTGAAGATATGTGTCTCTGTTTCGTAGTACGGCCGGCACGACTCCAAGAATCGAAAATGAGTACTTGGGATCAATCTCAGTTGGCTACTGGAACCGTAACTGTCCAAGCATGTGTCACCACCGCAATTGAGCCAAAATTGAAAATCGGATTTCCCGTTACGTGAGTGCAGCATCATCTCGTCATGATTGCCTAGTATCGGCAAATTGCATCTGGATTGCAGGGCGATCAATTGATCTAGAACGCCTTTGGAGTCGATTCCTCGGTCAATATAATCGCCTAGCGTCACAAGCGTATCTTGCGGTCGCAAGTCTACGGCGTCCAACAGCGCTAAAAAGGCACGTGAACATCCGTGAATATCGCCCATCGCAATCGTTCGAGGAGAATTTGCAACTGTCATCTAGGGGGCTCGTTATTTACAACTCAAATAGCACTCACTAAGCAATGCTAACAGGCTTTCATTCAGCTAACAAAACCATAATCCGATTCGTAGTTGGCTTGTCGAAATCTGCTAAGCGAGACATTCCCCAGCCATACACAGTAGAGCGAGACTCCTAGCGATATTGGGCCAACAATTTTTTGCTTCGAATTATGACAATTCGCTGGCCCCCTTTACTCGCAACTGTCGCACTACTAATCTTGGATTCTTCATCAAGAAAATTGAGAAGCATTAAAATCCGCGAGTGATCTCGTGCATTTTATTGGTTCACGATCCGTTACCAAATAGGTGATCTGCTGCGCGAGTTAGTCGCTTTGGCAGATGGTAACTCGGCTTAACACGCTTTCGGCCACGTTGCCCACGACCCAGGTTTTCGAATCGCCATTTTTAATCGTTCGAGAGATAACGTTATCAATCAACAATTGGCAATTGAGCCACCTCAGTCACACTTCCTGTCAATAACGGTTTCGCTTTGGAAGCTTAACGATTGAGCCTAGTGCTTCAGGGGTCTCATCGATTTCAACGGAGTAGAGTTGATGGACCAGGAAAGCCTTTGTTTCCGCAGCCGACTTCTCGTGCCTCAAGTTTTACTTTTTGGAATGACCTATCCGACCTTCGTAGATGGCGAAACCGGTTCTGGCCGTATAAAAATGGCCGATTCTCTCCATACGCACTTGGTTTCCTCGGATTCCAGTTATGCAGAATCACAAATTCCGTTCTCGTAGTGGTAGTGAGCAAGCGATGCCGATGAAAATGATCCGATGAATTCGGGATCGCCTTGGTATTTTTCCAAGCAGCGACGACTGATAAGTTCATGCCGAATTGCGAAATCATAGCAACCCTCATCCAGCGGGTATGCGGTAAGTACACCGCTAAGACGATGAGTTTCGATCCACGATTCTGCCTTCGCTCGATCCGTGAAAACACCGCCAGGAAAACCCTTTCTTCCACAATTGAATACCCAAACGTGCTTTTCAGGGATCATACCGTTTATCCTGCTGATACTGGTCAATTGTTTTAACTACCTAAATGCTCACGTCGCCAAGGTGAATTCACTGACTCACGAACCGCAACCCACCCTTCAGGAAGGTCCGCCAACTCTGTAACGGACGGGTTTAGCTCTACGAGGTTATGCAAACAGACGATTCTTGCGTCGTCAGTGGAATTCGTAGTTCCGCATAAAAATTGCCAATCGCCATCTTTGTGGTGACTTACCCTCAGTATCGGATGTGTTCCTTCAAGAACAAGGTTCGTAGTGAAGACCGCTCGATTTTTTCCTTCAGCAAAGGGCCATTCAGTCTGTTGTGCCAATATTGGCTGTCTATCTCGAACTCCAGATTGACAATCAGTATGCCAAGGAAAGCGATTCTGGCTGTCAGGCCAAACACATTGAAGGACAGGAAATGGATTAGGACGGTAAAACCACATCGCATAACCTAAGTAGTCGGGATAGACCTCAGGAGGTACTGAGCGAAATATGCAAGAGTAACCATGCAAGATTTGATTGCTTTCGTGCCAATCTTGAAATTTAGCACCATTCCGAATTTCTTCGCCTATGGTGTTGATGATATTCATCATCAGGGTCGCATCGTTGAGTCCAAAGATGATGATCTCAGGATGGTTTAGTGTATGCTGCATTCCAATTGAGTATGCGAACCCAGGCCCCGCTCGGTCCGCCTCAATTCCGACGATGTGCCAACCCACTCGATGAATGTCATCGATTACCCTTTGCTCGTCTTCATCATCACCTTTTGTACGAACCATTTAGACTTTCCACTCCACTCCAAAGTTAGTTACCGCAGTCATTTCCCTTCGTGTAAATTCGATGAGCATTGTTTCTTACGTAGCATATCTGCCATTGGTTTCATCGCCATTCACCAAGAAATGGTACAAGTCACCAACAGCGGCGACGATTCGGCCTTCGACTGGAGTTCTTAGAGTCGGCTGGTGCATCATGATTGAAATCCCTTGTCTTGATCGATGTTATTTGCAGAGTAATGATACCTCAGTTCAACAAGTCCGCTTGAAATAGATTTACTGAAAAGAAAGATAGTTCTGTCCTCTTGGACTGCACTGTAAACAAAGGAATCCCTTGTCCCAATGTTATCGGATGTACAAAAAACGATACTCGTCAATGAGATTGCTGGCGATGCATTGCTGAATCAATTGGCAATGCCAAAAATCTGGCTGGCTTCATTAAGCAAAGAATTGGACCATGACAACCAACCTCTTCACTGATCTACTATCGAACCTGCCTGACGAGCTTTTTACTAAGTTGCTCAAAGCAACCAACCTGCGAATCGAACGCATCGTTTCTTATGTTCACGCCTCGCCTGAAGGCTTTTGGTACGACCAAGATCAACACGAATGGGTCCTTGTGCTTCAAGGAGCGGCTCGGTTGTCGATTAAAGGTGAACCGAAAGAGCTAAAGCCTGGAGATTACATCATCATGCCAGCACGTCAAAAGCACCGGGTTGAATGGACCACACCCGACGATCCAACAGTTTGGCTTGCTGTGTTTTATGGAGAGGTAACCGCTAAATGATGACCGCTGTCGCAATTTACCTGGGAATCGTCCTCGTTATGAGCCTTGCGGGCTTTGCTGCTTACGGCTGGGATAAGCTAAGTGCTGCCAATGGAAGTCGCCGAGTACCAGAACAGACCTTGCACTTCCTGGCGTTGTTGGGTGGCTGGCCCGGTGCGTTGCTGGGGCAGCGACACTTCCGGCATAAGACAAAAAAACTGTCGTTCCTAATAGTCTTTTGGTGCGTTGTCGTACTGCACGTGGCAATGGTCGGCACAGTGGTTTATTTGTTCGCTGGAAATGAACGCAACCTGGCCCTCGAATACACAAACAATGTGAAGGGCTATCGTGCCAATGTGAAGCCGATTGATGGATGGAAGGTGGCCAAAGCGTGAACTCTAATGGACATGAAGATGGATAAGGTAAAGCGACTGTTGAGCTTTGTCGCTAAGTCCGATGCGAACATGCTGACCTTTAATCTGGACAAGGACGGGATGGAAATCTTAGTTGAGCGGTTGGCGTTCCATGTTGGGGAAGATCGCGAGAGTCAATTTGCTGTCCAGCCCTGGACGTCCAGCTCGGAGCGATGCCCACTAGGTTAAACAACTTTCTAAGCCCAGCGTGGCTAGAAAAGAAAAAATGCCCGCGGAAGAAAAAGCGGATGGGGAGGGATTCGAATTAGCATCAAATCCCCTGGGAAAACGGCGTTTCTTAGGCAGGGCGAAGCATAACCCGAAGCAGTACGATCCGGTGCACAAAAAACAAGCAGTTCAAAGCGACCCTCGCTTAGTCGAGATCAACGACGCTTGGCCCTTGTTGAGCGAAGATTGTCGGAATCGGCTCTTCCAAATCTTAAAGTTCCAAACCCAAAGGAATCTATCGTGAGCAAACCGGTTGTAGGTATTTAGTTCTGCAGTTCGTACTAAGCACCATATGGAAGCAATTCAATAACACCTTTGCGAGATCAGCGAGGAAAGGAAATACATTCGACAATGCTTCGGGTGTAATCAGAAAAGTTAATCCTGCAACAACTCTTGCTGCTCTTCTATGTCTGCGGCGTGCGTTAGTGCGTCCAAAAACCTCTAAGAATCCATCGCTCGGCCATTTTCTGGTAAAATTGGAACAACATTTGAGCGGCAATGTTGATTGCCGATATGTTGCATTCCCCAATCTGATTCCAGAGTTCGCAACGAGCTTAGCTGACTCTTCGTTACTTCGTTTACTGAGTATTTTTTCCAATGCCCCGACCCGCCGGCGAAGCTGCAAAACTAGGAGATTTTTATGAGGCAATATGGACCGTTGACGCGGTGCTCGACGTATTCGAAGGACGATTTCAATCAATAACAGTCGAAGCATTCGGGGAAGAATCGGTCGGCGTCGAATTTCACCTCGAAACAAATGAAGGTGCGCTCCAGTTTCACTCCGTCAAACGCCAAAAGCAAGACGGGAATTGGTCCATTGCCAAACTCTGCCAAAAGGATGAAAAAACCGGAAGAAGCATCCTTGGAGATTTACTTACCAAGCAGAACAAATGGCCGAGTGCCCAAACGCGATTCGTATCAGCAACGGGTGCTAACGAACTTCGCGAATTGGAGGAGCGTGCGGAGACGCCGACGAACGTCGATGAATTCAGGGGTATACTGTCGCCAAAGCTCAGAAATGACTTTGACTCACGAATTGTCCCCCTCTTTGGCGGTGACACGGGATCGGCATTCAAGGCGTTAAAGACACTCGAAGTCATTCTACGCACGCACAAGGAACTGACGCGGTCCGTGGAGCGACGAATTGATCGACTTCTGAATCGCACTGATGGTTCAGAATTACGTACCGACGATATCCGTAGAATGATAGCTGAGTTCATCCTTAAGAACCTTGGCCCAAGGATCGACCGGGATCGATTACGAACTTTTTTTCGCGAAAAGGGAATCGGAGTCCAAGACTGGAAACTGGACGTCACTGTAAATGACGCAGTCGCAGCAGCCAATCGCCGTTATCTCTCGGAGACGGAAACAGAACTCATTAACTCGACACAAATTGCCCGCGATGTTGTGGAGCGAATCATCGATTCTCTCAACGGTTTGGAATCGCGAGGAGTTTTAGTCGTTGCACCAGGTGGATTCGGAAAGAGTTGCGTTTTGGCTCAATGTCTTGAGCAACTTACGAAGAGCGGAACGCCGCATTTATGTTTAAGGATGGACGCGTTTACCCCGTGCACCACTGCTAAGCAACTCGGTCAGCAGATGGACTTGCGCACTTCCCCAGTGGTCGTACTTGCGGGAATCGCGGATAACTCCCCGAGCGTGCTGGTTGTAGACCAATTGGATGCAATGAGCCTCGTCTCTGGGCGAAATCCAAAAATGTGGGAAGTCTTTCGTGATTTGTGTGACGAAGTTCGAAACTATCCACGGATGAAAATGATCCTGGCGTGCCGTGACTTTGATCTCGAACATGACCATAGATTGAGAAGCTTGGGTGATGCCAAGTCTGGATTCTCCAAATTCTCCCTCAACAAGCTTACCGAAGCAGAGATTTTCGCCTCGCTTCGTGTAGCCGGCTATGGAACTCTTGAGCTAACTCCAAAACAGCTCGATATTTTGGCGGTCCCGTTCCATCTGTTACTGTACCTTCAGGGTAATCCCGCTAGCGGATTCAAAACAGTTGGTGAGTTGTATGATCAATATTGGACACGCAAACGCCAGAACCTGAGGATAACCCTGGGGCGCGAGCCAAAATGGAATGAGGTGGTTGACGCACTGACGACCAAAATGAGCGAACAGCAACTTCTGTTGGCGTCTATGTCTGTCACAGATGACTGGGAACTTGACGCGCAGGCCATGGCGTCCGAGCATGTATTGATTAAAGTTCAGAACAACCGACAATATAGGTTCTTTCATGAGTCATTCTTCGACTACGCATATGCCAGACGATTTTGTGCTAAGGAACGAAACCTTGTCGAGCTCCTGCAATCATCGGAGCAGCATCTTTTCCGGCGTGCGCAGGTGCGTCAGATTCTCGAGTATCGTCGAGAAGAAGATTTCGACAAATACATAGCCGATGTTCGTAGCGTCTTCGAATCGCCCAATATTCGCTTTCACATCAAACGAATGGTTGCGTCTAGCTTCAACCGAATTGACCAGCCCAGATCGGAGGAATGGCGGCTACTAGAACGATACGTTTTGGAGGGTGAGCTTTCGCGGTATGTCTCTTCAGCCATCCGCGATCACGTTGGATGGTTTGATAGTCTGAACTCGCTTCACGTTTTCGAGAATTGGCTTGCATCCAGCAACTCCCTATTAAATGACGTAGCGATTTGGTATCTCGAATCACACCGTTTGCATGATTGCCGCTCCAAAGAAATTGCCCGACTGATTCGCCCCTATTCGAATCGCGAGGGTGATTGGCGGCAGCGAATTCAGAGGATCATGTCATGGGGGCAAGCACACAAGAGTGTCGAGATGGCCAACATATATATCGAACTGATCGCACAAGGTATATACGACGACTACAAGAGTAGTGCCAGCGGAGGTGATTTCTGGAGTCAGCACTACAACGCAGAAATCGAGTCGCCAAAATTCCTGATTGATGTGCTGGCGACGTGGTTCGATCGGGTAGTGAAGCAATTTGATGATGGCGAGACATGGAACTTTCTCGACAATTGCACACAGAATCGTTCGCATACGGGTGCTATGATGGTAGGAAAAGCGGCGGTAAAAGAGCCCGGCTACTTCATTGAACAACTGCTTCCTCGTGTTCGGGAAACCGTGTTGAGAACACAAGAGTGCAGAGCCGGCGAGATGCGTAATCGTACGTGGCCGTGGTTGTCAAATGATGGCATCCCTTTCAAAATCGACGACGCAATACTGCTTTGGCTACGCAAATCGCTTCAGAATCTCGCGAAATCCGATGTCGAGTTGTTTCGGCGGTACGTTTCAACGATTTCGATCTATCCGCATCAAACCTTCGGGTATTTGCTGCTACGATCGTGGGCCAGTAATCCAGAAGAGTTTGCAAACGACTGCGCCGAGTACTTAATCGCTGACCAACGGCGACTCAATATTGGCTATGCATTTTATTCTGTTACTGGAGAAGGAACCGGGGAGAGCGCGATCAGCAGAATTGCATTGAAAGCAATAACACCTCACTGTTCTCCCGAACTACTTCATAAATTGGAAACAGGAATCATCGGATACTGCGACGAATATGAAAAACAAACACCGAAACGGCGAGGTTATTCGGAGTTGCTTTTGCTCCGCTCACTCGAAAGCTCTCGAGTTTCTCATCGAGCGACCCTGAGGATCGAAGAATTAGAAAGAAAGTTTCCGAAGATACAGGATGCTATTGTCGAGGAAGACAAAAATAGTTTCGCTTGTTTTGTAGGCTCACCGATTACGCAAGCAGATGCTGAAAGGATGACGGATACCCAATGGATTTCCGCCATGAACAAATACGATGGAAGCACCGACACCTTCCGAGGCGGTCCAGTCGAGCTTTCGCGTGCTCTTACCGAGTTCGCTCGAAAAGACAGAAGCAGATTTACAGCATTGGTGGAGAAGATGCCCGACGATATCGATTCGATTTACTTCTCGGCCATATTGGACGGACTTTGTGGCGGGTACCAGAATCTAAGCAACGACGAAAAAGAGGCTGACACGAAGTATATCGCCGCATTTCCACTGGAAAAGTTTTTGACTGTTATTGATCGCCTTCACGCATTACCAAATCGACCCTGCGGCTCGGCGATTGTGAAATGCATCCGGTTATTGTCTGATCGACCGATTCCACCAAGAGTTCTTGATATCGTGTCTTACTACGCAATCAAGGATCCCGATCCAGGTACAGATATCTGGCAAGACACTCGAGACGGTCGTAACTACTATGGAGGCGATCCCTATTCCCATGGCATCAATTGCGTGCGGGGAAGAGCTGCCGAAGCCATTTCATCACTACTTTACGATGACCAAAGTCGATTGGATGCACTTCGTTCGGCGTTGGTAGCATTGTCGAAAGACCCTGTCATTTCTGTAAGAACGTGTGCGATCAATGCGTATCTTCCGCTATTGAATTTCTCTGGTGACTTGGGCGTTGAGTTGTTTTTGAATGCTTGCGACGGATGCGAAGCGCTCTGTGCGACACATACCTTCGAACACTTCATTCACGAGGCGATTCACACCCATTGCGAAACGCTTCGCAATATACTTCAATTCGCATTAAAGTCTTCTATTCCCGAAGCCGTGCAGATTGCCGCACGACAAATCACGTTGGCCGAACTGCAAGATGTTCCTGTCGGAACCGATGTGCACGGCGTAATTTCAGGCAGCGAAGATATGCGCAAGGCGGCGGCCGGTGTTTACGCCACAAACCTTTCGCAAGAAGCCGTCGGGAGAATTTGTGCTGAGCGTTTGGGGCAATTCTTCTCAGACGAGTCGGAAGAGGTTCGACGGGAAGTATCTGCCGCTTTCTTTAATCTTCCAGGGGACTTGCTACTGCAATTAAAGGAGTTCATTAGCCGATTTATAGAGAGCCCCTGTTTTGAAAACTCGCCAGACGGACTGTTACATGCCATGAGAAATTCAACTGTTGAGCTCCCAG
>JALOQS010000399.1 GCA_025459355.1 Pirellula sp. | reverse complement strand
GGGATCTCCGGGCTTGCTTGCATTCTTCCTTATCATCCTTAGCAACTGCATAGACTCGCCAAAGAGGTTGTTCTCAACAAACAATCGAGCACCGGACTCTATTTGGTAGGCATAGTTCATATTCGAGTTAGGCTTCAGCATCCACTCGTAATAAGCCGCTAGAAATTCATCCCGTTTCGTGTACGCCTTTTCGGCCGTCGCGACCTTGACATACAACTGGACAAACGTCGAATTGGTGAATGGCAAATTCTTGGCAGCAATATCCAGTAGCTTCATGGCTTGCGATTGGAGCTCAGCGTTTTCGTAAATCGACTCAGCCAGTGAAACAAGATTGTAGGGCCGATCCTCAGGGTTAAAATCGTTTATGATCTTTCTCGCATCATCCCAACGTTTTTCGCGAATCGCGAATTGGACTAATAGGTCAACGATGATCGGACGATTTGGATTTGACTGATAGTTTTCTTTGGCCGCTGCTTTCACGGAATCAAGATTCGCAGGCTCTTGTCCTAGAACGTCTAAAAGGGTACTTGTGAGGAATACAGATTTTCGTCCTTGGAGTCGAGAAAACGAACCAATATCCCCTGAAGGGTTTCGGATGAAATCGATTAGAGTATCGGTGATCTTTTTGCGAGTCTCGACACTGCTCTTTTCGGTTAAGTAACGATAATGGGCAGTCTGACCTCCCTGGTTGAAAACGATGAAGCCATAACTCTGAACGAGTTTTTCCAATAGTTCATCGGCAAGAGCGTCGTTCCGGCGTTCCAGATTCGCGATGAGTGTCCCATAGACACTACCCCAACCTGTCTTCTCGACATACGGCAAAACAGCCTTGGCGATGGAATCAGCCCTTCCGGGGTCTGAGTAATCAACGACCGCATCTGAACGAAGCTTAGACCAAGCTTTGGGATCCTCCTTGAGCAGTTTCTCAATCTCGGCGAGCGACAGCTTCTTCGCAACGTTCCCCAACGGATCTCTTACATTCAACCTGTCCGTTTTGGGTTCTGGTTGATTAAATTTCTTTCGAAGCTCACTTTCTAGAGAGAAGTCTCCCATCGCTGCTGCAATATTGGCTAGCTGTATTGCTGATCGCTCAAATGCCGGGGACGCATCAAACTGCTTTTTCAATTCATCACGAAGAGGTCCTAATGCATTGGCTCTCTTCAAATAAGTAATCGCGTCCTGACGAGGATCGGGCTGGTTTGAAACTCTGTAGTTGGTAGTGTTCGAATTCCAATATGCATCGAATGCCGTTTTGCGAACAATTTCGTACGCAATTTCAATAGCTGATTCTTTAGCTCCAAGACCATCATAAACATTCATTACATCGCGAAGGCTCGCGAATGGAACTCGAAATCGAATGCTGTCCAGAAGCTCACGACCTTTTTCAGGGAGCTGCAATTCCCCCAAGGTCTTAGCAAGCTTGATTTGGTCCGTCATGGACAGTCCAGTGGTCGCCATGGAGGTTGCAACCCGCTGACTCAACTCTACGTCCCCAGTCTTAAGGGACGCTTGCAGTCGCAATCGCGTTAGTCCAGAATTCGTAGCGAAACTCGTGGGCGCGATCTGATCGCATTTGGCCAAGCATTCTGAAAATCGACCGTCTCGATAATCGATGCCCGCAGCAACCAGGTCTACCACGTCTTTGGCTTCGATTGCATCTTGCCAACGACTCAAATACTTGGCTCGGGCGTCACTATTTCCTCGAAGATGTTCAACATAAGCCACTGCCGCACAATAGACTGCTTGACGTTCCTTAGAGTGAACCCCGTCGGGTGCATCCGCAATTTTGCGGAGTTCCTCTAGCCAACTATTGTTGCGTTCTGCATTAGATGGCTCGCGATGAATGACGGTAATAGCTCCTTGCAATTCAATGGGCAGATAAGGAGTTAAATCAAAGACAGGGCTGTTGGGAAGGGTGCTACCTGATCCTCTATCGCTTTGGATGACATAGGGCGTATCGATTAAACTGACGAAATTGCCCCTCATTGACTTGGATAGTTTCGCGACCTCAGTGGCTTGCATGTCCAAATAGTAAACTAACAAGTCTCGCATCGTGTCGGGCGGATCCAGCTCTTTAGTCAGGCACTGCTCGAAGAAGCCAGGAAGGTAGTACGCTGTCGTGAAGAGCTGCGTGGCAGGTTGAAGCTCGGTAAGCCGCTTACCTACCATCATCAACAATTGGCTGTTCTTTTGAGTCTGGCTGAAATTTACCACCGCGTTGCGGACACTTCCGTCACGGGTGTTCAGTGCATTCCTAGCAATCTCTTCGGCCTCGGCTACCCTCCCCTTCTTTGTTAGCTCATTGAGAGCCTTTTGAACGGGGACGTAGTAGTTGTATCCCTCCTCTGCAACACCGTTTCGCAGGACCTCGACCAGCAATTCCAGATCGTCAGCTTCGATCAATTTCTGATTCGGACCAGGCAGGTTTGAGGTAAGGTACATATCCACCCCCTCTCGATTACCCCTTCGCCAGGATTCCTTAGCCAACGCCCGAAACTCGGGGGATTTGGGCGTCCTCGAAGAATACTCGTTAGGTTGGACGCCTGGTGTCGTTAATTCTAAAATCATTGCTTGCTTCAACTGTTGATCGGTGAGCGTACCGGCCTTCAAAAGAGCCTGGTACCTCGAACTGAGTTCGGCCCGAGCATCCGCGTTTAGCGAGTAATCAACGAGCCCCTGGGCTGCACCTCGCAACCCCACGAAGTTTCGAATGGGCCCCCAATCACTCGTATTCGCGAAATTGGAATTTGGTAACTTGGCCTGGTCTAGTTTAGTGGTCATACCAGATGCTGCGTTCAACTCTTGTTGCAGTAAGCTGCTCTTGATCCACGATTTAGAGTAAACAAAGTTCCCTTTCTGGATCGTAGTTGGAATCAACGAGTTAAAGTCAGAAGATTCGGACTCGGTACTATCGAGAATTCGTTGAGCTGCCACCAATGCCTCTTTGTTTAGTTTCTGCTCCAAGAGGATATACATGGCAATTCCCTGGATCTCCCAAGGAGCTTGATCCGATTCGGCTATTTTCTTCGCATACTCAATTGCAGCGGGTGTGTGTTTACCAAGATACAGATACTCCATAGCCGTATTTCGTACGCTTATCTCTTGGCTAGTTCGCACGATGTCCAAGTAGATATCGCAAGCTCGCTCTCGATCACCCGCGTAATGATAAAACTTGCCCAGCATGAGTCGATTTCGATCGCTCGGGTCTATCTGCGACAGACGCTCCTGCCATGCAATCGTCCCTTGAAAATCGCGATCAAGTTCCGAAAGGCTTACCAACATCTCAACAACTGATGGATCAAAACTATCCCTTTGTACGAGGGGCTCCAGAACGGCCTTCGCTTGACGAAAGCTACGAATGGCTTGAAAAGCATTCGACGCCCAAAGCGCCGCAAGCCGATCCGATTGTTTTTCTTTCGCAATCTCACTCAGCTTATCGGTCAACTCCACCATCCTTCGGCGTTGCGAGTACAGGGGAGCTAACTTCTGAATAACCGAATTCTGTTCGGCAAGACTCTCCGACAAATCAAACGCTTTCCAGTAATTGGCAATTGCCTCATCGGTTCGACCAAGCTTGACGGAAGATTCGGCCACTTGAATGAAACCGACGCGATACGTCGGATCTTTTCGAATGGCGACGTTCCAAAGCTCC
>JALOQS010000116.1 GCA_025459355.1 Pirellula sp. | reverse complement strand
GACCAAACCACTAAGTCGCGTTTCTCCTTTACGCTCGATGTCAAGAGTGAGATTCCTCTGGTGGATGTTAGCAGCCCCTCCCATGGTCAAGACTTCGTTATCAGCCGTCACTCGGATAAGTATTCTCGTGCGAGTTTAGAGGTCAAACAGGGAGACTTGAGCAAAGATGTTGTCGTGCATCTGGATACGGAGCGTCCCCGAACGGGAGTTGATTTGATAACGTCCAAACAAAGCGGCGAAGATGGTTACTTTATGCTTACCATGACGGCAGGCAAGGAATTGGAGGAGTACGGTGCTGGAATGGACTACGTTTTCGTGGTCGATATCTCGGGAAGTATGGCAAACGATGGCAAGCTGACGTTGTCTCGGCGTATTGTTGATTCTTTTGTCGGAACGCTAGGGGCAGAAGACCGTTTTGAGGTAATGACATTCAACACCATGCCTCAAATGCAATTCAGCAAACTGAGTGACGTTAATCCCGATACAAAGGAACAGACCTCAGCGTTTCTCGAATCCCAAAGAGCCAAAGGCGGGACAGTTCTAAGGCCAGCGATCTTGACTGCTTACAAATACAAATCAGATGATCGTCCTCTGAACGTAATTGTCCTATCTGACGGCATGACGGAAACCAAAGAGCAATCGGAGTTGCTCAAACTGATTGGAGAAGCCCCCGGAAGCACGCGAGTGTTTTGTATCGGTCTGGGCAATGAGGTCAATAGACCAATGCTCAAACAGTTAGCCGAGGGGGCAGGCGGTTTGGCTGCTTTTGTGTCTCAACAAGATGACTTTCTGAGACAATCCCAAGCCTTCCGCAGAAAACTGATGCGTCCAGTCGCTACCGACGTCGCGATAAAGATAAGTGGTTTGGACACCTATGACGTGACTCCTAGTGTGTTGCCCGATCTTTTTTATGGATCGCCACTCCGAGTGTACGGTCGCTACAAAGGAACTGGCGCTGCAAAGGTCGAGGTCAATGCCGAGATAATGGGGCAGCCTATGCACCAAAGCGTTGACGTAAGTCTGCCAAGTACCAACGACGAGAATCCCGAGATTGAACGTATGTGGGCTTTCAATCGTGTCCAAGAACTGAGCAACGAAATCCGACTAGGCGGCAATCAAGACTCGAAGGTGGGCCAAATCGTGAACTTGTGCGAAGGGTATTCGATTGTCAGTGAGTACGCTTCCTTTATCGTGTTAGAGAATGATGCGGAATACAAGCGTTGGGCGATTGAACGTCGAAATGCGACCCGCGTAAAGCGAGATAACGTGGCTCGCGAAGCATTAAAGAACGAACTTGAGGGATTAAGAAATGCCTCCCTAGCGGGGCTCGGACCGCAAGAGGCAAAATCCAACAGTTCGCAACAAGAGCAAATTGACCCTACCACATCGAATTCGATTAGCAACACGCTGCCGCCCTCGGTGCAGAATGGAAACAACATCAATTGGGCCGATCAAGGAAGCTCGCCTAGATTGAGTCCATCCACCGGCGGCGGTGGAGCGATTGACCCCATCACGGG
Source organism: Pirellula sp. (assembly GCA_025459355.1). Lineage (GTDB taxonomy): Bacteria > Planctomycetota > Planctomycetia > Pirellulales > Pirellulaceae > JBKCUI01. The sequence continues at coordinate 17,045 of JALOQS010000116.1, read as the reverse complement.
CTTGATCGCTGCCGGATTAGCGAGTGCTGCGGCTTGGGCTGCCCGACGAAAAAACCGGTTTTCCTAGTCATTGAAATCGCTGACGCTCACGAGTTGGTGACGTCATAAACGCCGAGCGAAATGCTCGGCGTTTTTCGGCCATTCGACATGATGAACTGTTTTGCGTTCCGTTCCCATTTGCATCAAGAGTTTTCGCCATGACACTCATTTGCCGTATCCCCGTCACGCTCCTAATCGGTTGCTTTGTATTGCTCATTCAGGTTGTCCCATCCTTGGCATCGCCCTTTGAGTTTCAATGGAAACAGGACAATCCCTTGCTAGGTTATCGTCTTATCTCTTGCCATGCTGTGCATTGGTCGTGGAATCATCTTGCATGGGATCTTCTGATGTTCGTGTTCTTGGGAGCAATTTGCGAAGCCACGGATCGTTTCAGGTTCCTCGTCTATCTCGCCGCATCGGCGATTGTAATTCCGCATGTTGTTGTTGCCTATCATCCGGAGTTGTCGGCTTATCGAGGTTTGAGCGGCATCGACTCTGGGCTATTCTGCTTGATTGCCGTGGATGGATTCCTTCAATGCAGAAGCAAAGATGACCAAAAGGGGATGTGGGTTTTCGCTGGTTGTTTTTTGTGCCTCGCGGCTAAACTAGCAGCGGAAACAGCGTTTGGTGGAAATATCTTTGTTCGCGACACCTCTTTCGTGCCCGTACCAATTGCGCATTTGGCCGGTGCAACGACGGGCGCTTTGATGGTGCTATTGCTAAGCAAGAATCGTGAATCAAAGGGACTTGAGTGGCATGCGTCAACTCCATGACAAAGGTACCGCTCGCAGGTTGATGCCGCTCAATACTCAGACGATTGACAGATGATTGCCATTTCGGTGTTAGTGCAGGATGGATTAAGCAACAACGGGTGCGTCGGAGGAAGCTCCGGAGGTTTGTCCGGTAAATGTACCTTTTCGCACGTCCAAAACGATTGCTTCTCCATCGAGCAATATTGTCAGCTTCTCCGATATTAGACCTGCTTCCGAACGCTTGATCGCAGCGATACCTTTTGGATAAGTGGTTAACCAAGTAGGGTAGACCACTTCGACGCGATCACCCGAAAGCCGTGTCATCCGAAGTTCCGTTTTGCTGGGCAATTGCTTCCACCTGGAATTAAGAAATCCCGAAAACGTTTTCGAGTCGGATTCATTGTATCCAAGCGTCGCGCGAACAGCAGGATACAAGAATATGTACTTAAAGTATCGCAGATATCTGGTGACTTGAACAAAGATCAATGCGCAAGCAGCGAAGATGGCCAGATTGAGCAAAGCTGATAAGGTCGGAGAGTATACGTAAAGTGCAGCAAGACAAACGCAAGCAACTTTGTTCATCGCCTCGAAAACGCTGTCGACAAACGGAATTGGAATCAGCCAAACAAAAAACTCGCATCCCAGCTTGATCGTGTTGATGACAATAATGTTCGTCGCGGCGGCTAAAGTGAAAACCAAATCTGTCGTTAGTTCCCCCATCCCGGCTTGTAGGATTTGCGGGCCGACCGATAGATCCGAGACGTTGTTAGCTTGTGGGTCTGCAAAGAATGCTGAGAACTTCATCACCGCCAGAATAATGATTGCCGAATAAGATTCCAGAGTTTCGGCAAGTAAGACAATCGGCTTGCTCAGTTTCGTGAATCGCGGTGCGCTCGTGATTATCGTCAGTACGAGCATGACCCAAAACAGCGTTTGATTCTTCATCGGGCCAAGCTCCCCGAGCAGCGGGCTATTTTGCGTGGCCCATTCAGGGCCAAAGTTGGCGATTCCCGTAAGGCATGCCAGTCCAAAGAAGGGAGATAACGCAATGGCTGACATTGGTCCGAGCCATTCGGTTGCGGAGATTTGTCGGGCTAACTCCGCAGCATTCGCAACCGGTTCCGATATCGGCTCATTTTGGCCGAACGCCAGCTCCGCATTGATCATCATCACTACACAAACGATAAGCAGGACCTGGCTTGGCTTCATTTCAATTGGTTCCTCGTTCCATCAGTGTCAGGCCTTCGGTTGTCCTTTTAGTACAATCGGCCGATTGTAACTGAAACTGCCATTATTTGGCACACATCGGAACTTAAGTTTGGTAGTTGTGTGTCGATTGAACGCGCAAAATGGACTAGTTTTGCACACATTGTAGTCGTGAAGCTACAGAATACATCGAAAAGCCACCTTCAAAAAGGATCGTGATTCGATTGCATCGGTTGACTTGACTATGCGTCGGAGTGCAAAGTGCAAATTGTACTGTTCTCATGATCTTTCCCGACCGTGTCAGCTTTTTAAGGTCTACACTTCAAAAACCTGCGAACGGATTGGCTCCATGCTCACCGTTCCATGGCTAATTCAGCCCGCCATAGTAACACTCCGGCGATATTTGGGCCTGCTCGGACAAATGCCAAGTGAGACCTTGAAACCGTAAAGTGTAAAGACGAGTTAAAGCCCCCAGACACGTCTGATTGAGGATTCGTTTCTACATCTACTTCTGGGATTCCATCCATGAGAAAATTTCTCTCCAGTATCGTTGGCCAGGTATTCATTCAGTCAATTGTTGTCGCGGTCGCCTTAGCGTCTCTTTATTATTGGAGCGTCCAACGCGACGCGCGTAAACAAGCATCCGAACAAGCGAACAGCATCATACAAGTTGCGGAAGCAGTTCGTAACGATATGGCGACGAAATGGAGCCTGGGCATTTTCTCGCAACAAGAAATGAAAGAGTGGGCAGCCCAAGGTAAGAAGGATCATATCTTGGCATCCGTTCCGATCGTTGCGGCTTGGAAAAGTGCTCTCGGCGCGAGTCAAGGTGATAAGCTGAAAGTAAAGACACCGAAATTCAATCCAAGAAACCCTGACAATGAACCGGATCCGATTGAAGCAAGTGTCCTGAAGGAATTTGCTGCCGATCCGACGCTAAAAGAAAAGTATGTTCATGACAAGGATCTAAACGCTGTTCGATTCTTTAGACCGATTCGATTGACTAACGATTGTATGCTATGTCATGGGTCTCCCACTCTGAGCGAACAGTATTGGGGGAACAAAGATGGCTTAGATGGTACTGGCTATCGGATGGAGAATCTCAAAGAAGGGGATTTGCACGGCGCGTTTGAAATCATAAAGGATCTAACAGATTCGCAAAAAGCAGCAACCTATTCGGCCGGACAAGGTTTGATAGTCCTCTTTGCCATTATAGGATTGATGCTGAGCGGCATCTTCTGGGTACTCCGCAAAAAAATCATTCGTCCGATCTCGCAATGTGTTCAAGCAATCGAAAAGTTTTCACAAGGGGATCTAACGGTCTCGTTCCCTACAGGAACAACCGGTGAGGTTGGCGTACTGCAAGGTGCCATGCGAACGATGCAGACTAAACTCCGAAGCATTTTGCAATCGATCGATCGATACTCCGAGAATCTTGCGGGCGCATCGGTAGAGCTAGCGACTACTGCGAAACATCTCCATGAGAATGCTGCTAGCACAAAGCAAACCACCGCGACGGTCAGTGCAGCAACAGTGTGCAACAGATGGCTGACTCAACGTCCACGATTCAAGAATCGGTACTGAATGTTTCGGCTGCCGTAGAACAAATGCGTGCCGCATCGGAACGAGTGGATTCGACCGCACGCAAGACAACCACGGTGGCACAAGACGCTGTTAAGATCGCTCAAGAAAGCTCCAAGCAAATCGAGCAACTTGACGAAGCTGCGAAGCAAATTGGCAGCGTTTCTCAGCTGATCCAAGACATTGCCGAACAAACCAATCTCTTAGCACTCAACGCAACCATCGAGGCAGCCCGAGCCGGCGAGATGGGCAAAGGGTTTGCCGTTGTGGCGAACGAAGTGAAATCGTTAGCGAAACAAACCGCCGAGGCGACAGAAGGGATTCGTGAACGAATTGAAAGCATGCAGTCAGCGTCCGATTCGGCAGCTGGTGCAATCCGCATGATCGAGGAAGTAATCGAATCCATCCACGAGAGCTCGACATCTATCGTTAAGGAATTGGATTCTCAAGAAGCGGCCACGCACAACATCTCGTTAAGCGTGGAGCGAGCCTCGGAGGAAATCAAGACATTCAGTGTCAGCGCACGAGAGTCCGCTATCGCGACCCAAGAGGTGGCACGCTGCATGACCCAGGTGGAAACCGGCACTGTAGAAGCGTCCGAAAAAGCCAGTCTGACGCGGGAGCAAGGCACGAGACTTAACGGTATTTCCAAAGAGTTTAAGGCCATATTGAGCGAGTTCCGAATCTAGCCACCTCGCTTGGACAGCAATTTAACTGCGAAAATCCAGTTTCGCAAAACGGTTCGCTTTGACGGGAGTCTTGGAAAAAGACTCCCGTTTTTGTTTTGACTCACTGGTTAGAATGATAGCGGAAGCTACTTTCGGAATTCTCTGACTTGTGAGTCGACATGGACAAAACGCAAACATGTATTCTGCAACTCGGTGCTCTCGACGAACTGCAGCGATGCATACGAACGCTGGCCTCGCGTTCCCTTTTCTTTGTCGTCGACGAAGCGGCCTATCGAACATGCGGCGCGATGAGGAAAATGGAAAACGTTTTTCAGGGTTTTGATGTCGTAAGATTCTCAGGCTTTGAACCTAATCCCAAACTAAGCGATATCGAACGAGGTATCTCACTATTCCGACAGAACGATCGCGATGTTGTTATTGCCCTCGGAGGTGGGAGCGCGATTGACATGGGAAAACTGATCGGACTGCTCGCTAATCAACCCTCTTCCGCACGAGATGTCATTACCGGTGCTGCACTCATAGAAAGGCCCTCGACTCCCATGATCGCAATCCCGACGACATCGGGGACAGGTAGCGAGGCGACCCATTTTGCCGTGGCTTATGTCGACGGAAACAAGTATTCCGTAGCGCACCGGTCGTCCCTGCCCGATGTGGCAATTGTCGATCCAGAGCTAACCGTGAATCTCCCCAAAATGATTACTGCCGCCACCGGTTTGGATGCGTTTTGCCAAGCAATCGAATCCATGTGGGCGGTCGGATCGACAGATGAGTCGCGCGCGTATGCTATCGAGGCGCTGCAGTTGGCTTGGTCCAACTTAAGAGCAGCCGCGTTGTCGCCAACGATTGAGTCTCGTTTGGCTATGTCGCGCGCAGGTCACTTGGCCGGCAAAGCGATAAACATCGGCAAGACGACCTCATCTCATGCTCTCTCCTATTTCGTAACCTCGCAATACGGTATTCCGCATGGTATCGCGGTCTCGCTTACCATTCGTCAAATGCTTGATTTCAATTCACGAGTCAAAACAGAAGACTGCACCGATCCGCGTGGAGTGAGTTTCGTGATAGATCGCATAAATGAGATAATCAGAGCTCTCGGATGCACCTCCGTTGTACACGCGTGCGAGTTGATCAAAGGTTTCTTGAACGACCTCGATTGTCCCTCTTCGTACCACGAAGCAGGCATTCGAAGCGACCGAGAGATCTGTGAAATCGTTGCCAGCGCGAACTTGGAGCGGATGTCAAACAATCCACGCTCTTGCAATGCGTCGGCTCTCTTCGAGTTGCTTAGCGTGTAGATGTTTCTGGCTGCTGGTTGGCGTGCAGCTAGCCCTGTACACGCATTCGAAAGTTCGGGGCGTTGTTGGCCAAATAACAGGAAATCCGTATGTGTCGACAGTGGGTGGAACGCTACTCGCAACTTTCCTAGGCTATCACTTGACGCGACGAAACGGAAGAAAGCAGATCAAGGCGGCGGACGAAAGACTGGTTAACGAAATGAAGAAAAGTCCGTAATCATACGATTTTGAACTTTCGTGAACAAATCCTAGCACCCAAGGTCCAAGGAATCCCCCGAGGTTTCCGACGGAATTGATAAAGCCGACCGTTCCGGCCGCTGCCGTGGAGGTGAGAAACAGGCTTGGCAAACTCCAGAATGCGGGCATGTAGGCTTTCATGCCGGCTGCCCCAATCGTGAAGCAGATGATGGTCATAGTGAGATTGTCTTTGAACAATGTCGCGCTGCTAATGAGCAGAGCACCGCAAGCCACAGGAATCACAGAGTGCCATCGACGCTCTCGCATGCGATCGGAGCTCCATCCATTGATTAACTGAGCCGGGATCACCAAAAGAGAGGGAATGATTGCGAGCAAGGCGGCTTGTTTGGGCTCTAGATTGTGCCATTCCTTCAGGATGCTCGGCAAAAACAACTCAATGCCGTAGTTGGCTGTGACAATTCCAAAGTAGGCAAGCGATAAGAGCAACACCATCGGGTTCCTCAGTGCTTGACCTAAGGACAGATGCTTTTTCGTTCCGATCGAGGTGCGATCCTTTTCCAACTCTTGTTTCAGGGCTAGCTTCTCATCGTCCGTCAGCCAAGTGGCCTGATTGGGTTTGTCGGTTAAGAAAAACAGAACGACAAATCCAGCGACGATGGCGGGCAATCCCCAGATAATGTAGATCCACTGCCAACCTTTAAGACCCAACAAATCTGGCGAAGTAATCGCCGTTCCATCCACAATCGTCGTTCTCCCGATTTCAATGAAAAACTGCGATATGGATGGGCCGATAATCATGGCGATCGGAGAGGCAACCAAGAAGTAAGAAATAGCTTTGGCACGATCTTTCGCAGGGAACCAGTGGGTTAGATAGACAATGACGCCTGGAAAGAAACCAGCTTCGGCCATCCCTAGAAGAAAACGAACAATGTAAAACTGCGTCGGGGTTTTCACAAATGCGGTTGCGGCGGCCATGATTCCCCAGGTGACCATGATTCGGCAAATCCACTTGCGGGCACTCCATTTTTCTACAATCAAGGAGCCTGGAATCTCCAAGAGAAAGTAGCCTAGAAAGAAAATGCCGCTGCCAAATCCAAAGACCGCGCTGCTGAAATCAGGCAGATCTTCGCCCATGGTGAGCTTGGCTATGCCCACATTATTCCGATCTATGTATGCGATGATGTAGCAAACAAACAGGATCGGCATGAGTCGGGTGAATGCTTTGATCCGCGCGCGATCTAAAGGAGGCCGGGTTGATGGCTTGTCGGTCATAGTGGCTCGAAAAGTAGTAGCGGAGAGAAAAGGTGGGTAAACGAGCGAAATCAGGCAAGTAAATGCTTGAGAAATATCGACGCGGACCTAGTATCGACAAATCGACTTTTGACTTAAACAGTAGTATAACTACGCGATCTTACGCCGTCATCTTGGGAGTCTGGTCAGTGAAAATTGTGATGGGTATTGTTGGCATGGCGGTCTTGATCGCCATCGCTGTCGCGTTGTCGAGTAATCGGAAAGCCATTAACGTTCGCACCGTCGCGGGTGCCTTTCTCATACAACTGGGGCTCGGTGCCTTTGTTCTGTTTACGGATATCGGCAAAGGGGTACTCGAAAGCATATCGGGTGCTGTAGCTCACGTGATTGAGTACGGACAGAAAGGTATCTCGTTCGTGTTTGGGCCGTTGGTCAATAATGATCTCATGGAAAAGACCTTCGGAACGGGAATGGGATTTGTGCTCGCCTTTCGCGTTTTGACCGTCATCATATTTTTCTCCTCGCTGATTTCCGTTCTCTACTACTTAGGAATCATGCAGCTGGTGATTCGCATACTTGGTGGTGCGTTGCAGAAACTGCTAGGTACATCGCGAACCGAATCGATGTCGGCAACAGCGAACATCTTTGTCGGGCAGACCGAGGCGCCGCTCGTGGTGAAGCCTTACATCAGCAAGATGACGGAGTCGGAACTCTTTGCTGTGATGTGTGGTGGCTTGGCATCCGTAGCGGGCTCCGTGTTGGCAGCGTATGCAGGCATGGGGGTCAAGATGGAGTACTTGATCGCAGCATCTTTTATGGCTGCTCCCGGGGGGCTTTTGTTTGCAAAGTTGCTTATCCCAGAAACCGAGACACCCAACGATAGCCCCGATCTAAGCAACACCGAGGGTGATCTCAACCAAGCCAGCAACGTCATCGATGCCGCAGCTATGGGAGCCGGCGATGGACTAAAGTTAGCCCTAAACGTCGGAGCCATGCTGCTCGCATTCGTCGGTTTAATCGCGTTGCTCAATGGCATTCTCGGCTTTGTTGGTTCCTTTATTGGGATGCCGACATTGAGCTTGGAATGGGCGCTGGGCAAAGTATTTGCTCCGCTCGCTTTTCTCATCGGCGTTTCGTGGAATGAAGCGACCGTAGCCGGTTCGTTCATCGGGCAGAAGCTGATCGTAAATGAATTTGTGGCTTACTTAAACTTCAAGTCGTACCTCGATGGATCGATGTTGATCAACGGGGTCGCCATGACTGAACACACCAAAGCGATCATTTCTTTCGCGTTGTGCGGATTTGCGAATCTCTCCTCCATTGCAATTCTCATCGGTGGTCTTGGGGCAATGGCTCCAAACCGTCGTCAGGATATCGCTAGGCTCGGAATCAAGGCGGTCATTGCAGGTACGCTGTCTAATTTAATGTCGGGTACAATCGCGGGTCTCTTTGTCGCCTTGTCTGGAGTTTAACATGCAGGATCAAGAGCACTCGGGCGACTCGGTGGTCAAGTATTTCGGTCTATGGACAGGAATCATTTTGATCATAAGTTCGATCGTCGGTTCAGGCGTTTATAAGAACATCGCAGGCATGGCGATTACTTGCGAATCACCAACCATGCTGCTGCTCGCCTGGGCTGTTGCGGGGCTTGTTACGATGTTGGGTGTCTTTGCGATGGCCGAGATCGCGATGCTGTTGCCACACTCCGGCGGTACGTTTGTTTATCTCCATAGGATTTATGGAACCGTTGTGGGCTACGCATATGGTTGGGGTAGCTTCGCCTGCATTCAATCCGCTAGTGCGGCCGCTATTGCTTACGTCTTTGCTGAATCGCTGAATGTTGTTGTGGCACTCCCGAAATTGGGTCCTGAATGGGAAGCGATGACGGTCCTATGGATCTTTACGCCATTTGCTGAAATAGGAGTCAAATTGGCCGCCGTCGCATTGATCCTAGTCTTGACCTTTTTGAATTCCTTGGGAGTGAAGCAAGGTGGAGGGGTAAGCAACTTCATTACCGTCTCCGTGTTGCTGAGTCTAGCGGTTATGATCGCCGTGAACTTTGCATCGTCTTCAGGCAGCTTTCAAAATCTGGTCACCAATGCTACGACGTATCCACCCAAGGAAATGGGGGAGAGTTTTGGTTGGGTAAAAGTTATGTTTCTCACGATGTTGGCGTCATTCTGGGCCTACGAAGGCTGGATCAACCTCGGGTTCGTTGGCGATGAGATTCGTCAACCAGAGAAGAATATTCCCAAGATATTGATCTTCGGAATGTTGGGGATCATCACGGTGTATCTGCTCGTGAACGCATCGTTTCTTTACGCCAAGCCGATCGATGAGTTTATAAAGATTGGACAAACCGACAGCGCCGTCGCAGCGGTCGAAGTGATTCGAGATACCGCTGGGGAATATGGTGCCTATGCGATATCGATTTTGATCGTCTTGACCACTGCTGGCTGCACTAACGCAACGATTTTGACTTCAGGTAGAATTTACTATGCGATGGCAAAGCAAGGTTTGTTCTTTAGGGGAGCAGGTGAGTTGAATCGAAAGAGCAAGGTCCCTGTTAAATCGCTTTGGATGTTTGGCCTATGGTCTTGCGTGCTGGTTTTCTCAGGTTCCTTTAATCAACTGATCGACATGCTAGTCTTTGCCCAATTCATTTTCTATGCGTTAATGGTTGCGGGTGTGTTTGTCTTACGCTACCGAATGCCCGATGCGCCGCGACCTTACAAGACCATCGGTTATCCGGTCGTTCCCTTGCTTTATGTCTTGTTCTGCGTCGGGTTGATCATCAACACGGTCATAGCGCGACCTCGAGAAGCCGGACTGGGACTGTTTCTGATTGCGTTGGGAACGCCGTTCTATTTCTTGTTCGTGAGAGAAAGAAAAGCGTCGTCTGAATAATCTAGTCCGAACAATGATGATGCCGTATCAGTCGCTAGACCGTTACGGCCGTTTTGCTTAGATCATCCTGGGAATTGTCGGATATAGATCGCGTCTCGGTACAGGAAGCCGCCAGGGATCCGAAGTTCAATTCCAGTTGCTCATACTCGCGAACGAACCCGTGTTCCTTGTAAAGCAGACTTGGTTGAACGTCGTGGTTGTGTTGATACTTTTCGCTGCAATACTCGCGAATGTCGCCAGTGATCTCATGAAAAAAGATTTGGCAAATTCTCAGACCTGCGTAGATGCGAACAGGCTGCACAGCGAACATTTCGATGGTCCAATGGCCACAAAATCCAACATCGCCAAAGCCTGATGCACAGTGAACAAACAACCCCAGTCGAGCAACCGAACTGCGTCCCTCGATCATAGGGACCAAGTTTCGAGTCTCGGTGTACTCCATGGTTCGTCCGAGATAAATTTGTCCCGGGCTTAGAATGATGCCTTCCTCAGGAATGACGATCCGTCGAAAGCGATTTGGTTGTTTGGCATCCAGCACAACTTCTTCGTAGACGAGGAGTTCGTTGTGCAGCGTTAGGTTGTAGCTATTGGGGTTCAAGCAATCTTCTTGGAAGGGAGAGATACGTATATCGGAGCCGAGTCGCTCCTGAATCTCGTGGCCGGAAAGAATCATGGCTGAATGCACTCCCGAAAATAAAGATCACCATTGGTTGAACCAGCACGCTCAACCCCGCGATTGTTAGCATAACAAAATGTGAGTCCCGTTTGTACCAGCCGTAGATAAAATCTGTCTGAATGAATCGAAGTCTCGCCAAACTCCGGTTGCAAAAGTGCTAGAGAACACGCTAACGGCAAAGTTTACCGCCGAATTTACGGAGAGAATCCTACGAGTACCTAGTGCCACAACTTTGAGATAATGTCGATCATAACCCGACGCGTAAGATTTTGGATTGGCGACTGATGATTGAAGATTGGTAAGGCAAAGACAGAGCGCAATCCGATCTCTTGGTGAGATCTGCGACACGGAAATCCAATCTAAAGCGTTAAGCACTAAGCACTAAGCATCATGCCTTACACCTTACACCTTACACCTTACACCTTACACCTTAAATCCCTCGCTCACGCTGCGGGTTAGGATTTCGGCGGTTCTCAAATCAAGGTTATCTCAAAGTTGTGGCACTAGTCGCCAACCAGTCCGCCCGCGAGCAAAGGAAACTGCTGGTCTAGAAATCATCCTTTGAGGTACGCGCCGGCTCAATAGATCCCTTGGGATATTCAGCAAGCAGGCAAAAGCGCTGGGGTCTCGTCCCGCCTTGATGGTCAACAAAGGGGGCTCAAACTCCGCTCACGTTGGCTTGGGTGAGGTTTTACACTGTCAATCCACAATCCGGCCCCAGGGTTTTCTTCAACGTCAATCAGGCTGAATCGTGTCGCGGATGAGGATTTCAACACGATTTGTGCGGTTAATTCATGGCTCACCGGGGCTCAATCAACATGGCTGAGAACTAGACAAACCTCTAGAATAAGTAGGAAAAATCAAAGATTCTGAATAGAATGCGAATCTTGTTTGTCTGGCGGAATACGGTACACGAGTATCGCTTTCCGGTTCTTCTCCCTAATCATGGAATTGATTTGTGAATCAAACCAAGAATGTTTCCGGGGCTATCCTTTATGGATTGCTCTTGCCGGCTGTCCTCATCGCCGCCGGTGTTGGGGCCTATGTGACTCTTGGTCGTCAGCAACCGAAACAAGCACCAGTCGAAGGGATGGACACCGTTTCCAAGCTAAGACGTTTGCCCATTGTTGCGGTTGATAAAGTTGCTGATTCGAGTTCTTTAGAGACACTCGATGTTTCGGTCACAGGGACTGTTGTATCCTATCGACAAATCAACTTGGCAGCTGAGGTTGCGGGTCGGGTTAGGCTCAAGAGCGATTCATGTCAGATTGGGCGTTTCGTAAAGCGTGGGGATCTATTGTTCCAGCTCGATCCAACCGATTTTGAGCTTGAGGTCGAGCGGCTCGACGCACTGCAAGAAAGTGAATACGCGCAGCAACGGGAGCTGGATCAAGAAATCTCGAATTCCAAGGATCTTTTGGAGCTCGCCGAAGAGGAGCTTTCGATCCTCGAAAAGGATATCGCAAGGTTACAAGCATTGCCGAAGGGGTTTGCGAGCGAATCGGAGCTTGATCAAGCGAAGCGTTCCCGAGTCGCCAGCGCCAATCAGAGACTCACCATTCTCAATCAGATTCAGACGCTGGAGACTCGTCGTTCTCGATTAAAAATGGCGGAGCGATTGGCTGCATCGCAGCTTCAACAAGCGCGCGTCAATCTAGAGCGGACCAAAATCGTTTCGCCGATTGATGGTGTCATCGTAACGGAAAGTGTGCAAACAGATTCGTATGTTCAAAAGGGAGCAACCCTTTGCGTTATCGAAGATACCGAAAAAGTGGAGGTCAGTTGCAATCTCCGTTCTGATCAATTGCTGTTGATCTTGGATCAGCCCATCGAAGGTCACAAGAGCCCCAAGGTTGGAGCGTTATTGTCAGCGGCCAACTATGAGCTGCCACATACAGAAGTAACGGTTTCGTACCGCATTGCTGGACGAGAAGGGGATGTGTTCGAGTGGAAGGGTAAGTTAAGTCGATACGAGGGGATTGGCTTGGATACGCAAAGCCGTACCGTTCCCGTTCGAATCCAAGTGGAGAAGCCCAACGAAGTTTACATCAATGGCGAAAAACTAGAGGGAGCGACCGAGTCAGGTCTGCCGGCTCTCGTCCGGGGTATGTTCGTTCAATGTCAAATTCACACAGTTCCGCCGAAGAATGTCGTTCTGATTCCCAAACTTGCGCTGAAGCCTGGGAATCAGCTTTGGAAATTCGAACAAGATGACTCTCTCGTGGCCCCTGAGGCACCCTCAGAAGAACCAGTAAAGTCTCAATCCGACGACCAAGAAGCCGGATCGGCGGCATCAGCAAAGAGCACTCCCGTCAGCATTGATCCCAAGGATTGGCGAGCGGGTAAAGTGCTCGTGACCGGCGGCATCAATGTCGTCAATCTTATCAAATGGGGGACCGACAACGCCGAGTTCTGGGTTGTCGAAGGGGGACAAAAACTGAAACCGAACGATCTGGTAATTGTTTCTCCGCTTGCCAACATCGTCGGTGATGGAACAGACGCTGTGCGATATCAAATCAAATCATCGATCGATTCCTCAACATCTGACTCTAGCTCAGTGTTGACGGAGAAGACTAGTCCTGAAAAGAAGGATTGAATAGGACAACATAAGCCATGAAACAAATCATCGATTGGTCGGTAAAGAACCTAACGGGTGTCAACGTTCTGCTCTTCATTTTGGTGGGAGCAGGATTGTTTTCGTTCTTGTCCATGCGACGAGAGACGTTTCCTGAATTTCAACTCGAAGTCATCTTGGTCAGCGTCCCCTATCCGGGTGCCACACCTGATGAAGTGGAAAGCGGAATATGCCAAAAGGTTGAAGAGTCGATTAACGCCATCTCGGGGATCAAACGCATAACCAGTATATGCCGCGAAGGTGGTGGCTATACTCTCGCGGAGTTAGAGACTGGCATTGATGCACAAAGAACGCTTTCTGAGATCAGGTCTGCGGTCGATCGAATCTCGGTTTTTTTTCCTGAGAGAAGCGAAAAATCAACCGTCGAACAAATCACATTTCGAACACCAGCCATCCGAGTAGCCGTCATTGGGCCCGATGACAAAAGCGTGGCGGCGACTGCAAGGTTGAGAGAATACGCTGAAGATGTTCGAGAACGACTCATTGAACTTGATTCAGTCTCGCAGGCCAATCTATTAAACATAAAGCCGTATCAGATTGATGTGGAGATCGATGAAGAAACGCTTCGAAAGTACGGCTTAACCTTGTCCACAATCTCCAATATTCTCCGTCGCGAGAACGTGGAGTTGCCTAGCGGTCAGCTGAAAAGCGATGGCCAAGAAATTCTGTTGCGCGGTAAGAACAAGCGAGAGATCGGCGAGGAAATCGCCAAGCTACCGGTTATCTCGCGGCCAAACGGAGTGGTCCTAACCGTTGGTGATATCGGCAAAGTACGAGATGAATTCGATGATATAAGCGCCGTCAACGAAGTGAATGGAAAGTCGGCGATTGTTATCGAGGTGACGCGAACGAGTAGCGAGGATTTGCTCGAAATCTCCGACGCGGTCATCGGATTTGTTCAGAACACGACTACCCCCAAGGGTTTTGAACTCAAAGCCTGGGGCGATGAGAGCATCGATGTGCGCGACCGAATTCGTATGCTCCGAAGCAACGGCATACAAGGGGGATTGATCGTATTTCTCATTCTGGCCATCTTTTTGGAATTGCGACTAGCCTTTTGGGTTGCATTCGGGATTCCCATCAGCGTCATGGGAGCCGGGTTGGTTTTATTCGGATTTGGTGAGACGCTCAACATGCTCTCCATGTTCGCATTTCTCATGGCTGTCGGAATTGTGGTGGATGACGCCATTGTCGTAGGTGAAAACATCTACGCGCACAGAGCGATGAACAAAAGCATGTTTCAAGCGGCTGTGGATGGCACGTCTGAGGTCATTGGTAGCGTCTACTCCAGCGTCGCGACGACCATTATCGCGTTTGTGCCTCTGTACTATGTGTCCGGGGTTATGGGTAAGTTTATTGCGGTTATGCCGACTGCGATTATCGCGATGCTGGTACTATCGTTGCTTGAATGCACATTTGCATTACCAGGCCACTTGTGCCACGAAGCCAAAGAGCCTCGTTCCTTGGCTCAGCGGCTCGCAAGAGGTTGGAGCAAACTGGTCGATCTAATCGAAATTCCCTTTAAGTGGGTTGGGCAGTATGCAACTCGAATGATGGATTGGTTTGGAACAGGGGTTTATCCCAAAATGTTGCGAGTCGTACTCAATTACCCAACGGTGCCAGTATCCGTAGGAGTTGCGATGATTCTGCTGGCTGCCGGTTTCATTCGCTCGGGTGTCGTCCCCTTTGAATTCTTCCCCGCAACCGATGGAAAGACGATCATTGGTCAAATCACCTATCCCGATGGTACGCCTGAGGCAATTACCGTGGACGCAGCACGCCGCATGGAGGCCGCCGTGAAACGGGTGAGTGAACGCATCGCCAAAGAAGAGGATGAAAAGGGGATCAATAAAACGCCAGAGCCCGATTCAGTGAGCGGAAGTCGTGGCCCTGTCAAGCTGACGTTTCTACAGGTTGGGACAGCAGCCACTGGCAATCCAGGGGCTGGAGAACGAGTTAGTGGGTCGCATGTCGGTCAAATCTACGTTGAGATTCATGATGCAACACTTCGTAACCGAACCAGCGACGAGATCATCAACCTCTGGCGCGAAGAGGCTGGAGTCTTTCCCGGTGCTGAACGAGTTACCTATCGAGCAGCGAATATAGGTCCCGGGGGCAAACCGCTCGAATTTAAAATCTTGGCCCCGCGCGACAATGCAAAGGAACTAGAAATCGCTGTTGAAGCCGCAAAACAGGCGCTCGCGAAATTCGATGGCGTTTACGACATCCAAGACGATAATGGGGCCGGTAAAATTGAGTTCCAGTTTACGGTAAAAGACGCGGCTAAACCTCTCGGCATCACGGTTAGTGATTTGGCGGAAACGGTTCGAAACGCCTACTACGGTGCCGAAGTCATGCGGCTGCAACGTGGTCGGAACGAAGTGAAGTTGATGGTGCGTTACCCAATCGAACAACGGCGATCGTTGGCTGACCTTCAAGAAATTCGAGTCCGAGGTGCGGACAATGTTGAGCGACCGATTACCGAGGTGGCTGATATCGCGATCGCTCGTGGTTATTCGGAGATAAACCGTGTTAATCAAATGAGGTCGATAACCGTAACCGCCGACTTGGATACCGCAGTAGCGAACGCCGACGTGATAGCTACCTCGCTCAAGTCGAATCTCGTAAAAGAACTCGAAGTAAGATACCCTGCCCTGCGATTCTCGTGGGAGGGTCAACAAAAGGAGACCGCCGAATCCTTCTCGAGCTTACTGGTGGGCTTCTCGCTAGCTATGGCCTGCATGTATTTGCTGCTCGTATTCCAATTCAACTCGTATCTGCAACCCTTTATCGTTCTGATCATTGTTCCGTTCGGCATTGTGGGCGCGATCTTTGGACACGCCCTCCAAGGCTTGCCCATCACCTTGTTCAGTCTCTTTGGGATGGTGCCACTGGCCGGTGTTGTCGTTAACGACTCGATTGTTCTGTTGGATTTCATTAACCAACGCGTGAGGGGCGGAATGTCGGTGCCAGAAGCGTTGATGACCAGCGGAGCACGACGATTACGACCGATTTTTTTAACTAGTGTGACTACCATCGCAGGCTTGTTGCCGATGCTGCTAGAAAAATCATTCCAAGCTCAAGTGCTAATCCCAATGGCTAACGCTCTCGCCTTTGGACTGATGGCATCGACATTTTTGGTTCTGTTCATTGTTCCATTTCTCTTTAAGTTTTACGCGTTGTTCGCGTTTACTAAGGAGCAATTCGATGGTGATTGGAGCGAATCGAAATGGGGAGAAACCAAAGAATCGCCCACATCGGAAAAGGTTCCGGTTCCCGCGCTAGCCATGAACAGTTCCAGCTAAAGATTGATGGATTGCACATGCTGGGGAACAATTAACATCCCTGGCATAACGCTCCCTTTAACTCGGTCAGACTCTACCCACCCGAACGATTTTGACACCGAAGTCGTCTAGTTTTTGAATCGCTCGCTGAGAAAGAACTTCTTTGCCAAAGCAAGCGTGAATCACACCTTGCTCACGATACCAGAAGAGTGGCTCGGCTATCAGTTCACCACTCTGTGAGAAAATGGGCTCTTGGGAAATTTTCTTTTCCGACCAAGTACGTTGAAGCCACCGCCGATGTTCTTCTCCGACCCATTGCAAAACATCTTCCACGTCGTCCTGCTGGCTGATTGACACATCGATTTCCGGCCGATCTTGCAAGCAATCTAAGCAGTCCTCAACGGCTTTGAAAATCTTCCTGGCATGCACATGAGAATTTCGATGGGCAAATAAAGTTAGGATCGAACGCGCTCGGGTCATAGCAACGTAAAGACTGCTTGCCAAAACTCCTTTGTCCTGCGCGCGAAAAAAA
>JALOQS010000115.1 GCA_025459355.1 Pirellula sp. | reverse complement strand
AGGCACAAAGGAGGTCAACCAACTCACCCCTTTGATAGGCTCACCGTCAGGTGGTCTGATGAACACAATCGCATGGTGCACAATCGACGCGTTTCCTGGAATCACCTGGGCCGCCTTGATCCATCGATCTTCCGTAAGTTTCGGATCCACTACAAAGTATTGATACTCAACAGTTCCTGTCGGTGGAACGGTATACGGCGACTCACGCATAGGGACAATCAAATCTGGTTCAGTCGGCAATTGCCAGCCCGTTTTCACGATGGGTGGTTCAGGCAGTTGATCCAAATCGCCTAACGGCGAACCAGCTGCGACCCAAGTGCGAATTGTCTCTTTCTCGGCTGCCGATAGGGATCTCGCATTTCGAAATTCCCCATGGTCAGGGCTAGCGTGCCACGGGGGCATACGGCCATTTTCGATCACCTCGACGATCATATCCCCCCATCCTCGAATCTCGTCCACTTGAGAGATATCAAATGGCCCAATATCTCCAGGGCGATGACAGTCGTAGCAGTGCTTGTAAAAGATCGGAGCGATATCCGTCGCATAAGTGGGTGCCGCAGGTTCCTGTTGCGATTTTTCGAGTTCAGTGCGAACGGATGGCTGCGCCGAAGTTTCCGATGGCGTTGCCTGATTGATGCGAACTACGCTTTGATTGCGGTAAGTGATTAAGCACCCGGCTGCGGCGGTCGTGGGGGACGAAACGGGGCGATTGGCGATCACCGCATCGAGTGCATCGATGAGTTCTTTTGTCGACGCTTGATTTTTCTTAACACCTGGTGCCATTTGATCATCGATGCGACCTCGATACACAATGTCTCCATTTTGATCTAAGACGAAGACTTCAGGCGTTCTGGTGGCTCGCAGATTCGTCAGATGAATTTGCTCTTCGTCGCGGATCACGGGAAAAGAGATTTCTGTTTCTTTCAAGAATCCTTCAATCTTGGGAATGTCATCTTGGATCAATCCCATCACGGCCAAGAATAGGACCCCTTTGCCATCAAATTCCTTTGCCATCGATTGAAGCTTATTCGCATAAAATCTAGCAACCGGGCACTCGCAGCCCAATACACAGATCACGTGGGCTTTGGCGGTTGGGTCCCAGGAGCAAAGCTCCCCGGTTATGGTTTTCTGGCTCCAGCCGGGCCCGATGAGACGCGTAGCATCGTCGCGTCTCGTATCATCGCTCCGGAAAAAAGCTGAGGTGGAGGGGCTGAGAATCAGAAGCAAGGCCTGCGCAAATACAGAAATTCCAATGAGATTAAAGCAGCGACCGCGAATATCCAATGGTTGAGCAATCATAAAACGAACCGCGATTCGGTTAGAGTGCGTCGGAAACAAAACCTATTAGCATGATACCATGAAGCGATGCGGTTCCCAGTGTAGAATGTCGCGAGCCCCCCAATGTCAACTTTTGAAATCAACCTGCGATTGGAATCCTATGTTCACTGTGTTTCGCGTTTCGCAATCATTTGGTTTTCTTTGTACACTTTTTGTCGGGTGCATCGTTCTGCACCATGATGTTAAGATTGCGTTCGGGCAGAATGCGGGAGCAAAAGGGACTGAGTTGTCGGAGCAAGAGGAGGTACGTCTCGATAAAGATAGCTACGATTCGGGCAAGGTCACCACGCTGTCTCGATCGACGAAACTGAAGCGATTGCGAATCAACAATGCGACCGTCTCCAACCAAGAACTCGTATTGATTGGCAACATCGCACAACTTGAACTGCTTGATCTATCTGGCTGCCATCAGATTACCGACACTGGCGTCATGCAATTGGCAAAGCTCAGCAAGCTTAAAAATCTGAGTTTGGGTAGCCCGCTTATCACGGACGCTTGCATGGAAACGATTTGCCAGCTGCCGGCGTTGGCTGCGTTGACGATGCAAGGCTGTGAGATACGCGGTCCTGGTCTGGTGCATTTAGGTAAGCTGACCAAGCTCAAGGAGTTTGGTCTTTTAAATTCTTCGGCGGGGGACATCGCTCTGGGGGCATTAGCACCAGGCGAGATCGTCAAGTTGAAACTGCGAGCATCAGGTGTCACGCAAGCAGGCTTAAAGGAAAGCTTGCCGAGATTTCCTAAGCTTAAGTCGTTGGATCTAGGCGAAAATTCCGTTGATGACGCATCAATTCCTTTTTTGGCAGCATCCAAAATCGAGGATCTCAATTTGCTGAGAACTCAGGTCACCTCAAGCGGCGTTGCGTTACTGACCGAACTACCGCTGACTCGATTAAATTTGGATGACATCAAAGGGATTGACGATTCGGTGATCCCACATGTTCTAAAGATGACTCGCCTCGAGTTTTTGCATCTTGGTAAAACCGGGGTTACGGATGTTGGGGTCACCCAGCTTAAAGAGTTAAAGTCTCTCAAGGACCTGATCATCAACAACACGGCTATAAGCGATGCCGCAGTTTTGGTATTACAGCAAGCCAATCCGATGCTTCGGATCAAACGTTAAAAGCAAGAAAGCCATTGTGGATTAACAATGGCTTTCGAGTGGTTTACGGATGGTTTAAGCCGACCGCGATACAACGACCAATGCTATCGTCCGATGGTTTCTACCTCGAGGATGTCCGCATTGTGATCCGAGTCGGATTGGTGGTCGTTAGCGGTAGACGCATGAGCCGTTTTGGTCGGTTTGGACCGGACGCAATCGACAAAGTATCGCATTCTGCCATCACGTTCCTCTTCGACCAGTCCATGGATATCCGTATCGAAGCCAGGGAACATCGCGTTAAAGTCACGAGCGAACTTCAAGTATTTGACGATCGTTTTGTTAAAACATTCCCCAGGGATTAGCAATGGGATGCCTGGTGGATAAGGAGTTAGCAAGACCGCCGTGGCCCGCCCCTCGAGTTCATCGATCTCAACACGGTCAATCTCCCCGTGAGCCATCATCGAGAAGGCTTCGGAGGGCTTCATGGCTGGTTGCATTGGTGACAAGTACATTTCGGTTGTGACGCGAGCCACATCGTTTTGCTTGTACATGTTGTGGATGCGTTGGCAAAGATCTCGCAATCCAACTCGCTCGTACTGAGGGAACTGCTGGCAGAACTCTGGCAAGATCTTCCACATCGGTTGGTTCTTGTCGTAGTCGTCTTTGAATTGTTGCAACGCGCTCAGCAGCGTGTTCCATCGTCCCTTTGTGATACCGATGGTGAACATGATAAAGAACGAATACAAACCGGTCTTCTCTACGATGACGCCATGCTCAACCAAGTAACGCGTCACAATCGAGGCAGGTATACCTGTTTCGGCAAAGTGTCCGGTTACGTCCAAGCCCGGGGTGATCACGGTGGCCTTGATCGGATCAAGCATATTGAAACCGGAGGCAATGTTTCCGAATCCGTGCCAATCATCTCCGGTTTTGAGAACCCAGTCTTCTCGTTCGCCGATACCGTCCTCAGCTAATTGTTCTGGTCCCCAGACTTTGAACCACCAATCAGCGCCCCATTCTTCATCCACTTTACGCATCGCGCGGCGGAATTCGATCGCTTCCATGATCGATTCCTCGACCAGTGCCGTTCCGCCGGGTGGCTCCATCATGGCAGCCGCAACGTCGCAGGAGGCGATGATCGCGTATTGCGGCGATGTCGACGAGTGCATGAGGTATGCTTCGTTAAACGTATGCTTATCGAGCTTCTTGTTCTCTGGTTCACGGACCAGAATCTGTGACGCTTGAGAGATCCCGGCCAAGAGTTTGTGGGTCGAGTGAGTCGCAAAAATCATCGACTCTTTCGGTGCTGGGCGGTTCGGGCCGATGGCATGCATGTCTTTGTAGAATCGATGGAACGCCGCGTGGGGCAACCAAGCTTCATCAAAGTGCAACGTGCCAATCTGGCCATCGAGCATGCGTCGCAGTTCTTCGACATTGTAGATGATGCCGTCGTAAGTGCTTTGCGTGATGGTCAGAATGCGAGGCTTGCGTTCCGGGTGACGGGCTTGAGCCGCTTTCGCAAAGGGGTTTGCATCGATCTTTCTTTGGATAGTCTCGGGGCTGAATTCGCCAAGCGGAATAGGACCGATGATGCCTAGGTTGTTTCGGGTGGGGGTCAAAAAGACTGGAACAGCTCCGGTCATGATGATGGCATGCAAAACCGATTTGTGACAGTTTCGGTCAACGACCACGATATCATCGTTCGCAACGGTTGAGTGCCAAACAATCTTGTTGGAAGTCGATGTGCCGTTTGTTACGAAAAAGCAGTGATCGGCTCCGAATATGCGAGCGGCGTTTCTTTCCGAGGCAGCGACGGGGCCGGTATGGTCGAGCAATTGCCCGAGCTCTTCAACGGCGTTGCAAACGTCTGCACGGAGCATATTCTCACCAAAGAACTGGTGGAACATTTGACCGACCGGACTTTTCAGAAACGCGACACCACCCGAGTGTCCAGGGCAGTGCCAAGAATACGATCCGTCTTTCGCATAATGCACCATGGCGCGAAAGAACGGAGGAGCTAGACCATCGAGATAAGCTTTGGCTTCGCGAAGGATGTGTCTCGCCACAAATTCTGGCGTATCCTCAAACATGTGAATAAAGCCATGCAATTCACGCAAGATATCGTTGGGAATATGACGAGAGGTCCTGGTTTCCCCATACAAGAAGATTGGAATGTCAGGGTTTTTGTTGCGAATCTCGTTGATGAAGTTCCGAATGTTCGCCAGCGCGTGAGCCATCGATGATTCGTTCGAAAACTCATCATCGTCTATGGAGAGGATAAAGGCAGAGGCTCGACTTTGTTGTTGGGCGAACTGCGAGAGATCACCGTAATTCGTAACGCCAGCTACCTCGATTCCTTCTTGTTCAATCGCCTCGGCGAGAGCTCGAATCCCGAGCCCGGACGCATTGCCGGAACGAAAGTCTTCATCAATGACAACGATGGGGAATTTGAACTTCATGGGGGCCCTAATCATTCCGGTGACAAAATGTGGGAGATCCCCACGTTTATTACATGTCAACTTAACGGAGTTCAGAAAGTCCGAAAAGCGAAATTCGCCATTTTCCGGACCGATTGAGCCACTGATTTTGCTACCTAAATGAACCGAGGAACCCAATTGGTCAGGTTCCTCGGCATCATTACGCTACTCTTGCCACACCCACTCGGGGGACGTTTGAGGCAACTCTCCGGCTACTTTAGAAGTTGTAGTTCATTCCAAACAACGCGCCGTGAAGGATTAGGCTTCGGTCGTTTCGGATTCCAGTGATGGAATGGACGTGTGTGAACTCCGTTGGGATTTGCCCAACTGAAGTGGCTACACCCGCAACGCCCAAGACTCTGTACCCGAGGTTGAGCGTCCAACCTGGCTTGATGCAGATGCCGGTTCCCAAGGTTCCTTCACCGATAAAGGCGATGTCGTTGAGAGAGTTCCTAAAGTTGTAAGGAACATCGGCAACGGCAGGGGCACCGAGCGGTCGGATCATGGCTGCAGTCGCTGTTGTGCCAGCACGGGTCTCGGTGCGGATGTGGTTGTTATACACACCGAACGAGGTTCCGCCGAAAAAGTTGAATCGTCGCCCTGTACACCATGTGGCCAAGGTGCCTAGTTGTGCTCCAACGAGATCGTTCGTAACGTCGCTAACGTAGTAGAAGTCGTCATCGGTCGTGCCATACATGTTGTCCGTTTGGCTGGAAGCGTATTCGAGTTCGTCACCGAATCGGAACCAACGTATCCCACCAAATGTATTCAACCGTAGCTTGCTGCATTGAGCGCCGTACCACGGTGCACATGGACCAGTGAGTCCCGTGGCGCAGTTCGCAATGGAACCACATGAACCATCGCCGCACGTTCCGCAGCTATCTCCGCACTCGCCGCCGTGACTGTATCCACCGTGCCCGCCATGTCGATGGCCACCATGTCGATGCCCCAAGCCGAGTCCACCGCAACCAGGTGCACACGGATAACCTTGCCTAGCACCTCCACCGAGGGCAAAGCTGAACAGGTTGATCTCGACGTTGTGGAACTCGTTATCCCTTGAGATGCGTTGGGAGTGAGTGGCTGGGTTGTTGGTGCCCGCAGTGCTGCCGCTATCGTACCAATCGTAGACAGGTCGGTTTCCACCAGGCATGTAAGCACCGTACCAAGGTGGCACGGGTGCCACGCCAGGAGCAATCGGAGTGAATGCTAAGTCAGTTCGGATTGGGTTAGCTGCCCCCGGAGTGATCGAGGCCATTTGTTCCTCGCCGAAGATACCCCAGTACGTGCCGACCAAAGCGTATCGACCGCAGCCAAAATATCGACCCACGGAACCTTGAAAGCCTCCGGATGCTCGCATAGCCGCATCGCCGGTGCTTAACCACTCGGTGGGACCGCTCGACGCTAGTTTGCGATCGTAGTCGTCAATTCTGTTGAACAGCAACGCGTTGGCGCCGAAAATCCACGGCGATGGCGAAACAGCAGTGGTCAGGCCTGTCGCTGTTGGAACGCCCTCGTAGTAATCGCTGGCACACGAGTCAACGCCATACACTGGACCAGGACCATAGGATGGATCTGCATAGTGAGGGCCGACACCGTGCGTGGCGCACGAGCCAGCGGCGCATGCTGGGCATGGCGCATGCGGCTGGTGCCCTTGGTGAGCAGGCGCAGCGTGATGGTGAGGTTCCGCATAACCCGGAACAGCACGCGGCAGCGGAGCGGTGTGCGGTGGCGGCGCGTGATGCGGCACTTGGCTCGGATGAGGGCTTTGAAACTGTTGCTGTGGCTGAGCAGGCTGCGAGTAAATAGGTGGTGCAGCCGGTATCGTCTCGTAATTTTGGGGAGCACCGAGAGTGTAAGGGTCCTGGTACGCAGCAGGTGCTGGAGTCGTGACGCCACTCCCAACAGATGCCGGACCACCTTGACGGTACGCCGTCGGAGTGACTGCAGCCCGCCCTGGGGGAGGCGGAGGCAGCTGGAACGAACTAGCTCCTAGGCCGCTTCCGGTGCCAACATATTGTGCTTCCGAGATTCCTGGGAATGCTGCAATTCCCATAGAAATTGCCAAGCCGCTAAACCATTTCCTTTTCACCACACAGCTCCTTGCTTTAGTCGTCCATCCGTAGACGTGGCGTCTATAACCTTGTCGAACGATCGGGGGGCCCCGCTCGTGCCACGGTGCGATCTAAACCTTAGTCCGCACATCGATGCCTAGAGTCAGAGATCGGTTTTGTGTGTGCGTGTCAAATAGTTAGTAGAGCACGACATGAGGGAAAATTCTGGAGTCCCTACGCATAACCGGAATATCTGGCTCTCGCAACATGGCAACGCCCCCCCCAACACACAAGAGAAGCCCTGTAAAACCAGCGAATCCCGCCTTCTTCCGCTAATCCTCAAAGTTTAACACGCCTCCCCCGCTCCAGGGATGGTCGCTGTAGCGGTAGCCGGCCCGCTGTTAGCCGCTCTCGGGCCTGCCTGCTGAACGGCCGTCGCTGGGTAATCGACCGATCGACGCATACGTAACTTATTTCAATGATTCGTAAGACGTCAGGCCTAGCCTCATCTCGGTCTGCTGGTATCATCGAACTGTGGTTTTTGGGCATATTTTTGGCGATCCAGGGGGCGGGCTTAGACAAATAAATCGCTCCCCACGATCCTAGCGAGAGATTGCCTCCCGCTCGTTACCTGTTTTGGGGTACTGAGCCGCCTGTACGAAGTGAGTCGCCTGTGCGCGCTGGGGCGTTTACGAACTGGCAAAAATCATTGGTCAAAATACTGGCCAAAATCATTGAATCAAGAAGCTGGGAATCGAGGGGCTACGGTGCCTACAAGCCAGTTCAACCAATCGAATTTTCATTTCTATGAGCCTATTACCCATAATTAACCCTGACGAGACTCAATCGCAATTGTCATCCTTGGCAACCGCACGAGGCAGCCGCGGTGACTACGCGTTTATAAGTTTGGGTTGCCCTAAAAATTTGGTCGACAGCGAACAGATGCTCGGTCTCTTGCAAAGAGACGGTTATCGACTGGTTCAAGATCCCGAGAAATCGGATTTCGTCGTGATCAACACCTGCGGCTTTATTGACAATGCCCGCAAGGAGTCGTTTGACGCGATCGATCAAATGCTCGAGCTAAAGCGAAAAGGCAAGATCAAAGGCGTGATCGTTACCGGGTGTTTGGCAGAGCGGCAACAAGAAAAGCTTCTCGAAGCTCGTCCCGAAATCGACGGCATGGTCGGTGTCTTTGGCCGGGACGATATCACGACGATCGTCGATCGCTTTATGGATGGCCTGGATGAACAGCGAACCATCTTTAAGCCTGCTCCCATTCGAGCTCTTTCTGATGATTGTCGATTGCAAGTTACCCCGAAACATTTTGCCTATCTAAAAATATCAGAAGGTTGCGATCGACTGTGCACCTTTTGCGCAATTCCCAAAATGCGAGGAAAACATGCCAGCAAGCCGATGGACAAAATCCTCGAAGAAGCCAAACGGCTAGCGGACAATGGCGTGCGTGAAATCGTGGTCGTCGCACAAGATACGACCTACTACGGAATCGACATGTTCGGTGAACCACGGTTGTCAGAGTTGCTGGTCGAATTGGATAAGATCGATGTGGATTGGATCCGATTGATGTATTTCTACCCGATGTACATCGACGATCGATTGATCGATACGATCGCTTCGGCGCAGCGAATTGTTCCTTACATTGATATGCCGCTTCAACATATCAATAGCCAAGTTCTCAAGCGAATGTCCCGCCGAGTGACTCGCGAACAGACTTATGAATATGTCACAAAACTGCGAAGCCGTATTCCAAACTTGGTCATGAGGACCACCATGATCGCCGGCTTCCCCGGTGAAACGGATGAGCAGTTCGATGAACTAGAGGAATTCGTTGCAGAGATTCGCTTTGAACGACTGGGGGTATTTTCCTATTCCATCGAAAATGACACACCCGCCGCGAAACTAACCGATCACCTTCCTGAACGGATTAAGAAGGAGCGACGAAATCGATTGATGGCTGTTCAGCAACGAAACGCTTTCCAGTGGTGCGAAGAACAAGTTGGCAGCAAGCTTGAAGTGTTAATCGACAAAGCAGTGGATGAATCCAAAAACGTTTGGCTCGGCAGAACGTTTGCAGACGCACCAGATGTTGACTCAACCGTTTTCGTAACGGGTGAGCCAGGCAATCCGCTTCACGCCGGTGCTATGGTCGATTGCGAAATTGTTACCTACAAAGACTATGACTTGATCGGTGTCGCGACGGGAGCTCCCCGATGAGTGCCGCCTCAAACGCCGCCGCGAGCGAGTCGAGCAAGCCATCGAACTGGAACGTTCCCAATGTCCTGTCCACGGTAAGATTCGTTCTGGCCCTGGTCGTATGCGGTCTGGTGGAGTGGTCCTTTTTTTTCGCGGCCATGGTCTGTTTTGTCGTGGCGGCAAGCACCGATTGGGTTGATGGCTGGTGGGCACGACGATACAACCAAGTTACGAAGCTCGGTCGGATACTCGATCCCTTTGTTGACAAGATCATCATTTGCGGTGCCATGATCGCTCTGGCTGGCTTCCCAAACAGTCCACTACGACCTTGGATGGCAACATTAGTCGTAGGACGCGAACTGCTCGTTACGAGCTTGCGTGGAATGGTCGAGGGACAAGGTGGCGATTTCTCTGCCAAGCAGCTTGGCAAATGGAAGATGCTCCTGCAATGCGTGGCAGTGGTCGCTGTGATGTTGCTCTTGCACTGGCAAACAGTATCGTCGGGTTATTACTGGTTTACCATTTTGTCGATTTACTCCGCCATGGTACTTACGATCATTTCCGGTCTGGAGTACGTTTGGATCGTCTTAAGAAACCGAAATTCATGAAACCAGAAGACCTTACTCCTGATCAGGTTCTTCAGCTGGCGGCTTTGGGGTTCGTGCTCATATCTTTGCTGGCCGCCTCCATTACATCGTGGGGTATTCTGTTTTATCGCATCAGCCAAGGGTTTCGTTTTCAAACCTCGTCCAGACCGACGGCATCGGTAGGTTTTGTTGATTGCCTTATCTGCTTATGGGTGGTGGTTTCATGTTTTGCTTTAGCTGTAGCGACTTGGAAAACGTTTGTTAATCCGAAAGACGTTGCAGCTGTTGAGGTCTCTGCTGAAGTAACGGACGAACAGGCCAATCGCGAATCTGCCACGGTACAGGATCTGGCTTCGGATGCGTCAGAAGAATCAAAAGAAAAAAAGAAGCCTAAAATAAGCAAAGAGGATGTTCTCGGATCTGGATGGGTTTCGATGTTCCAGCTGCTCGCAGCCTTTGTCACTATGACAATCGTCGCAGGCAGACTCGGCTGGGATTGGCGTGCGTTAGGGCTGAGCTCAACAGGCGTATTCCGAGACATGGGAATCGGAGCATGGGTTTTATTTCTGATGTTGCCTCCGATATTTTTGGTCAATATAGCCACCAGCATGGCGAGCGGTATTGAATATAGCCACCCCATCATCGACGCAATAAAGACTTATCCATGGCTCGTTGGTGTCGTGGCCTTTCAAGCGGTGATTGTCGCCCCGATCACGGAAGAGTTTTTGTTTCGAGGAATACTAATCGGCTGGTTTGAGTCAGCTCATTTTGGCCGGAAGGCAAACGCGATCCTGTTCGGTTGGAAGCCGAAGGCAAATCTAACCGATCAAACCGACCTTCAAGCGGCCGAACCAATATATTCTGGTGGTAGAGACGACAAGCTGAGTCCGTATAGTGCACCGGCGAGTCAGTCAGCAGGATTGGAAGCAGCTGGTCATTACTCACCACCGTGGTGGCCAGCCATTTTGAGTGGCGTTCTTTTCGGATTAGCCCATTTTAGTTACGGGGTCAGTTGGGTCCCGCTAATCGTGTTCGGTATCATCATGGGTCGAGTCTATCAAATACGACAAAGCTTAGTGTTGTGCATTGTCGTTCATATGTTGTTTAATGGGATTAACATTTTCAATCTTTGGCTGAGCCTCGGTTTGCCCACGCAAAAATAGTTTCATCCCTAAGCAGCTTAGGTTGTTTCCCCTGTAGCCGAAATCGCCTAGACTTTGGACCGCATGCCAGCAACGCATCCAATCTGTGGCCAGAATTGGCTACGGGCCCCCGTAGCCGAAGTCGCCAGACTTTGGATCGCACGCCAGCAATACATCCAATCTGTGGCCAGATCGGCTACCAGCCTATGTAGCCGAAGTCGCCAAGACTTTGGATAGCGTGCCAGCAATGCGTCCAATCTGTGGCCAGATCGGCTACCGGCCCCTGTAACCGAAGTCGCCTAGACTTTGGACCGCATGCCAGCAACGCGTCCAATCTGTGGCCAGATCGGCTACCGGCCCATCAAACATTCTCATCGGACAACGGCTAACGGGAGCACTTGTTCTTCCGTTTTGAGAGGTGTCATGATCCGGAACAAAATCAAATCTTGATCTTTCGGATTCTCTGTTCCCTTCACCGTGAGATAAACCCGACCGGTTGATTTGGCC
>JALOQS010000114.1 GCA_025459355.1 Pirellula sp. | reverse complement strand
TGCTCGATCGTGATCCAGGTGAATCGATCAACATCGAACTCGGCCGCAATGGCCAATCGGTTACGCAATCTATCGTTCTAGAAAAGAACAATATAGCCACCGAAGAAAGCGAGATCTCGCGAGTCGCTTGGGAACGAATTGGTGTGCGTGTTTCGCCGATCAGCGGCAACCAATTAAAAGCCCTAGGTGAAGAGTACAAGGGCGGTTTGAAAATCACAGAAGTCCGACCTGGAAGCCCCGCCGCTCGGGAACGATTGACCACGGGAGACATCATCGTGGGGGTGATGAACTGGCAAACTCCCAATCTCAAATCGCTCGCATGGGTGCTCGCGAACAATAGCTACCAGAGTTCACTCACGGCCAAATACTATCTCATTCGACGAGATCAACCGGTGACAGTGGCCTTGGGGCAAGACCGAGTGAAGCGATAGCATTAACGCCCACTAAATCTTAAGCGCTTCCAAACTGCCCACCATTTGATTGAGCCTGAGTTCCTCTTCTTCACTTAACGGCTCGGACCCGAATCGTAGCTCATAGAAACACGCGGCCAAGAACGAAGCGTCCAGCGCGACGCCTCTACTGGAAAGATGCTGCGAAGCGACCTGCAAAAACTCGCGAGGTGTTTCCCATGGCTGCCGCGATAGCTTCATTCTCTTTAGAACCTTGGTAACTCGATTGTAGAACTCGACTCTCGTGATTCGATTCTTGGACGTTACTTTGGATTTGAGTCGAGGCACCAACCCAGGAAATAGCCAAACAAGAAGCTTGTAGAGCGCCACGCTTGCTCCACAAAGAGCCGTGATCACCACTGCAGCCCGCCAAGAAAACCATTTGTCAGGCGATAACAATCCACCGACAAGACTGTTGGACTTCAAGCTTTCCAACATTTCCGCCACTCGTTCCCAATACTCTTCATACGAGTCCTTGGATGCCTCGCCGAACAATGAAAACATATTGCTTTGACGCGACTTGTCGACATTCATAACCAGCTCAGACCACAACTCCTGCAACATGCCATATGCCTGCGCATCGGACGTTTTAAACGAATCCAATCCGGTGGCTTCATCCCCAGAAGGAGTAGGGTCCAATCGAGCCCAAATTCCCGTCTCGACCCAAGCTGGCACCATCTCGGAAATAAAGGACTCCTTTAACTCGTCAACGGTGAAATAAGCCTCGACCCACACGTGAGCATGCTTTTGTTGAACAGGAAAGTACTTGCCAATTTCGTTATACTCGCTGGGACGATACCCACTCACAATCCGCGTCGGTATGTTCATCGATCGCAAGAGCATGGCTAGCGCTGACGCATAATACTCGCAATGCCCTTTCTTCTTGTTGAGCAAAAAGTCAACGATCGGATCAACTTGCTTGTCGACAGGTGCCGTGTTTCTTAACGAGTACTTGAAATCAGGGGACGTCGCCAAATAGCTCTCCAGATATTTGGCATGAGCAAACTTGCTATCTGCCAAATTGGTTGCCATGCTCAGCACCTGATCTCGAAACGGGATGATTGGTGTGAGAGAGACGGGGAAGTCGGTTAGTTCATCGCGAGTGTACAAACTCATCGAATCGTTGACTTTGTACCGACTGGTTTCCACAGGAATCACCTCGGACACATCCAGTAACAACGACTTCTCCGTCCCTTTTCGAAAGCCATACGATCGGAAACTGTATCGCCTACGCGTCGTTTTGAGCATGGATTCTTCTGCCGAATCCACCATTCGCCAATCACGCCTGAGTGACACATACGACTCTGGCGTGTTGGCTCCCGAGTAAGGTGGAATGCTGGCAAGTGAAGGACCAAAATTGGCTTTTTCAATGATCGAAACCAACACGGGACTGGAATCCTTCACGAGCAATGGTTCAATCTACGAGCAATGGTTCAATCTCTGCCGTGTTAGGGATGCTTCTAAATGTCTTCGGGTTTACAACGACTGTGGTGTCGCTGCGTTGCCAAACCCCGTGCGTGGGACCCTCGAAATACTTATGGAGAACCGTCATTCGGATATAAGGGGGCGCCGTGGGACGAAACTCTTTGCCGGTCTGTTCGTCGGTCATCACCATTCGAAATGCAGGAGATTCGTTTTGCTGTATGTCCCCTTGGTAGCGTAGCGAAACTTGCTCCGAAAACCCAACACTCGGAGAGCCCCATGCGTTCGCTTGATAGGCTCCCATTTGAGTTCTGGGCAACGTATAAAAAAATGCAGACGCAAAGACAAACACGCTTAAAGTGATCGGCACGACGAGACTGCTCCATCGGACCCACCCACCACGCTCCGGACTATTGACCGAACCGAACACATCGTCCAACGATGACAAACGTATGTTGGCCGATTTTTTTGAGAGCATCGGTTCCATGCCAAGCCATCGCATCGACCGCGATACGATATTGGTCGACTCGACTCTCGAATCGTTGTGCAACAAACGGGACGAATAAAGTGCCAAGGTCATCATCGCCGCGCAACCGATCACCAAAACCGGCACCATCATCACGCCATACAACACGTTGTCATTCACCAATGCAGCAACGACCAACTCCAACAACAAAAAGACGCCCCACTGCTCAAAGACTCGTTTTGCTTTTTTCTGAAACACCAAAGGTAGCTGAACAAAAACGAGCAGATTGCCCACCGCTAACAACCTGTCAGCACCGGGGTTAGTCATGTACTGCATAATGGCAATGAACGCACCTGCGATCATTAACACATAAACGAAAAAACGATTGAGCGAAAACCACTCGAGCCAATCCGTGTACACAACTCCAATCGCGACCGCCACAGATACCAACAACGGCAGGGACCATGACTCCTGCCCCAACCCCAATAACCCGGACACAAAAATCGAAAACAATCCAAAATAAAGCGAACAGCGAACCGACAACCAGTCGCGAGTCGTTACCGTCTGTGGTATTGCAGTGGCCATATTGTCTAGATCTCTATCTGCTCACCTGGGCTCATGATCCATGGAACCGACGTTGTGTGACTTCGAACCACATCCGCCCAAGCTTTTACATCTTGGGCAATCGGCGGCCAAGTATTGTAATGGCACGGGACGACATTCTTGGGTTTCACGAATCGAATAGCGTCGATGCTGTCGTCTGGCCCCATGGTAAATAGATCACCGATGGGCAAGATCAATGTGTCCACGCCATGACGCGCGTGATAGGACATGTCGCTGAATACCGCTGTATCTCCGGTGTAGTAAAGAACGTGCTTTTCATCCGATTGACCGAACCGCAGCACAAAACCTCCTGCGAGACCGCCGTACTCTCCATCTGGTAAGCCCGAGGAATGAACCGCTGCTACCATTTGCAACTCGCCGAAAGACACCTTGGCTCTTCCACCAATGTTAATCCCCACAACATTGCTTACGCCATGCTTGTGACCAAGCCACTGCGCTATCTCATAGTTGCAATAGACCGGACATTTTACACGATTCGCAATCTGCGCGGCATCGGCCAAATGATCAAAGTGCCCGTGCGAGATCAGGATAAAGTCCGGCGATACCTCGGACGACTTGATAGGAGACGATGGATTATCATCCAAAAAGGGATCGATAAGTATACGACTCCCACATGCATCCACCATCCACGTCGAATGACCGTACCAACGCAATCCGATCTTCATTCGTTATCCTTTCCTTACGAGTTTCCCTACATTATAACCGATTCGAACTACCGATTCGAATGGGATCGTTTCGAGTACCCGGTTCGATCGGCGAGTACCCGGTTCAATCGGCGAGCAACTTAGCCCTCCAAGGAATCGATGTTTAGCTCCGTTGCCGGACGGTCCAAACCAAAACTTTGAGCCGGTGTCCCGCTACTGTTTCTCTCCTTGGATTCTACGACTACCAATCGGCCCAAGTCCAAGCCTACCACTTTTACCGTTTTCCCTTTTTCAATAGGAACGGTCTGCGTGATGGCCTCATACTTGCGATCTTGAATCTTTACTATCCCACTCGGCAGAAGCTCATCGAGAACCGTGCCGAAGGAACCGACAAGCTCTTTTGGATCCGAATCCTTAGCGTCCGACCATACATATTCGTTCGCTTTTTCTGGCGTGACGATGAGCCGTTTCCCTATCGGCGTCTTGGGCCAAAGCTCGACAAATGCCCAGAACATCAACGGGATCGCTAGGAACGTTCCAATCACCATCCAGATGCCGGTCGACGTACTGTGCATAAAGGCCAACACGATGGCACCAATGGCTAATACACCGGTAACACCGATCAACACACCACCGCTGGGTATGAATAGATCTACCAAAAAAACGATGATCGCGAGTATGAAAAGCCCCAAGGCAATCGCAAACAAAGACACTATCTTTTCCTGTTCGAATCAAGCCTCCGATGTCATCTAGACACCGAGAAGCTTTAGGACCTGAATTACGATCGGTAACGTAAGGGACGCTAGGACCACCCACGCTACATAGTACCAAAATTTTCGCTTCTTCTTTGGTTTGCCAAACTCTTCTTCCAAAAACTCTTCGTAGTCGAAATCATCTTCTTTGGCATCGTATCCTCCGTACACGGCTGCTTGATCGGGCGAACCCTCGACGTCGGAATCAGATTGCGGACTGCGATTTTGAGAACGCCCCTTGGCCGATCCTTGGGAGCGAGCCTCTGACGTAATGGTCAGCCCGCACTTGTGGCAACGCACGGCATCGACCCGAATTCGCTTTCTGCAATTTGGGCAATCCATGAACTCAAGCATTTTTGCCCTTTAGCAATTCGACGCCTCGCGCATGCAAAGCCACCAGCTTTTCCTGCATGGCCGCTAACAATTGAGTATCCGACATCGCTGCGTAAGTCTCTTTTTTTAATGGTTCACCAACCACCACCGAAATCGGCTTGCAGGTTGGCAATCGACTACCTCTCGGTAAACAATCATAGGCACCGACGATAGCAATGGGCACTAAAGGGACTTCGGAACGGCGCGCGATCGGAATAAATCCCGGTTTTAACTCATGAACTTGCCCATCTACGGTTCGGGTTCCCTCGGGAAACATTAAAACGGCCTCGTCACGTTTTAATCGCTTCAACATCTCCTTGAGCCCGCTCAACCCGCCACGATCTCTATCGATCTCAATCGCATCAAGCAAACGAATCAAGAACGCAAAGGCCGCATTCTTAAACAACGTCTTGCGAGCCAAATAGTTGAGCCGACGATTCGCTATCAACCCAACCAAAACGGGGTCCATCACGGATTGGTGAGTGGCGAGCAACATGGCTCCCCCCTCAAAATCTAAGTTATGGCGTCCCTCTGTTCTGAAGCCAAAAAAAACCGTTGCAATGATGCGCGATGTTAAACGCAACCAGCGATAAAACAGCCGGCGAAGAGTCATCCACAATCGCTCACGCCACTCCATTGCCGACCTCCGGTTCGCCCTGCTTGGAGAGATCGTTGGGATAGGGGTTGGATCGCTCAACCGAATTCGGAACTTCCTGCTTGCTTCTAACAATAGCGATCAAACGATCGAGAACCTGTTCTTCGCTCAAGCAATCCGTGTTAACGTGCGTCGCATCCGTCGCCGCAACCAACCCGCCGACCGGTCGCGATGTGTCGTGGTGATCTCTCTCTCTTTGCGCTGCCAAGATTGCTTCGTAGTCGGCCTCTTTATTCATGGCATGCAATTGTCGACAGCGACGGGCTGCCCTTTCCTCTGCCGAGGCGGTCAGAAAGATTTTGCATTCCGCTGCGGGAAAGACCACCGTCCCCTGGTCGCGTCCTTCGGTGACGGCATCTTTGCCAATAGCCCACATTTGCTGAGCTTTCACCATGAGTTCGCGCACCTCGGTGTTGTCCGCAATTAATTTGATGGAGCTACTGACTGCCACATCGCGAATGGCATCGGTGACATCAACCCCGTTGGCGAACACCCCTTTGTCGCGAAACTCGATCTCGCATTGCCTGGCAATTTCAACCACCCTGCCAGCGTCATTCAGATCGACTCCCCGCTCTAAACACTGCAGCGTCACGCATCGGTACATCGCTCCCGTGTCCAAAAAGGCGAACCCCAGCGAATCGGCTAGCTTTCTAGCGACCGAACTTTTCCCCGCTCCCGCTGGCCCGTCAATTGTTACGATCATACCGAATTCTTTACTTCTCGCGTCTCCGCCCGCCGTGACTAGCCCGCTCTGACTAGCTTTTCAGGCTTTTGGCAATTCTGTTCGCTCCGCCTCGATTGGACTTATTGTTATTCAACTGGCCGAGTTGGAAAATACAGAATTCTGACATTCGGAAAGCTTGATTTCGAGAGTTTACTAGATCTTTGGCTATAATCGATGGGAACAGATCCTCTCACTTTTACCTTCTTGATAGAAACCTCCGAGATTACTACCAGGGAATTATCGAATGCCAATCGTCTTTTCACCATGCTCTCGATCGATGAACCGGTCGATGTTTCCAACCCTTTCCCTAGGTTTGCTGTCCGCGATCCTTTGGGTCACAGGGATGCCTTCTTCCTCAGGACTCGTTTTGGGCCAGGAGCCACCGGCCACGGAAACTGCCGCGACCGCCAAGAAAGAAAACGAAACCCAGCCTCCTGCAACCGAGAAATCGGAATCAGAAAAGGCCGCTGTAGACGCTGACAAAGCTGTAGACACTGACAAAAAAGCAGAGTCGGAAAACGCGACCTCCGAGGAAACTGTCAAACCAAAAACCAAAGTCGCGAAGGAAAAAGCTCCTCCGAAAAAACAACTACGCTGGCTGGCTATGAGCGGCTCGTACTCGGATCTGGCCCAAGCTCCATCGCTCGATCCTACCGCATTGCTCCTAGGTGGGCTGCCCGGAAAGAACAAATCGTTCTATCGACTTTGCGATTACATCGATGAGGTGGCTGCTGAAGAAAACGTAACGCACCTGCTGTTTGACTTGTCAGACCCAGCTCTCTCGCTGAACCCAGCTCAACTCGACGAATTCTCGCGACGGTTGACCACCTTCAAACAAAAAGGCAAAAAAACGATTGCTTGGATCGAGAACGCCGAACCTTCTACCGCGAAGCCATGGATCTGGTGGGCATCAAAGCATCCGTCGTCCGCGCAGGTGACTTTAAAGGTGCGGTCGAACCATATCTCAATCCTCAAATGAGCTCGCACCTGAAAGAGCACTACCTAAAAATGCTTGAGTCGATTAACTCCGCTCAAGTTTCTCGTATCGCCAAAGGTCGTGGGCTTACAACCGCTGCCGTTCGCGATCTGCAAAAGAAACGAATGCTTCTACCGAACGAGGCGCTCGCGGCTGGGCTCGTCACCAAACTTGCTCCCTACGGCTCGATGAAAAAGACCATCTCCGACATGATTGGTGCTGACATCGAGTGGACAAAGCCTAAGGCAAAACCAAAGCGAGAGAAATCGTTCTTCGAAGTCATGGGCAGCATCATGGCCGGCCCCAAAGAATCCACCATGAAGTATAAAGACGATTCGATCGTCGTTCTGCACCTCCAAGGTGCGATTGTGGATGGCAAAGATGCTTCCCCTGGATCGATCGTGGCTGGACCAACCGTTAAATCGATCGAAGAGCTCATTAACGAAGAAAAAGTCAAAGGGGTCGTCGTGCGCATCAACTCTCCTGGTGGTAGCGCCACCGCCAGCGAAGCGATCCGCCAATCGTTGCTCGAACTGTCCCAAAAGAAACCAGTTGTCTTTTCCATGGGCGAAGTTGCTGCCTCAGGCGGCTACTGGGTGACTTGCATCGGCCAACCTATCTACGCCGAACAAGGAACGATTACTGGTTCGATCGGAGTATTCTCGTTGAAAATCAGTATCGGCTCGCTTCTACGTCGCGTTGGTGTCCATGTGGAAACCGTCGCTCTCGATGACTCCGCCGCACTCAACGGTATCGATC
This sequence comes from Pirellula sp., assembly GCA_025459355.1. Taxonomy (GTDB): domain Bacteria; phylum Planctomycetota; class Planctomycetia; order Pirellulales; family Pirellulaceae; genus JBKCUI01. The sequence goes on along the minus strand of JALOQS010000114.1, from coordinate 10,557 downwards.
GCTCTTGGTCAGACGAAGATATCGCCAATATGCAACGATTCATTGATGATGTTTACACCAAATTCCTCACCTATGCGAGCGAATCAAGAAAGATCCCTGTCGACAAACTCAAGTCGCTCGCTGGTGGTCGCGTTTGGTCAGGCGAACAAGCGAAACAAGCTGGCTTGGTCGACGAACTCGGCGGTGTCGATGATTGCGTTACCATGATCGCTAAGAAAGCTGGTGTCTCTGACTACAAAGTTGTTCATCGACCCGATGCGGCGTCAGCCGGCGGACTTTTCTCACTGTTCGGTGATGAAGACTCTAACGAGGTGACGAACAAGATCCTGGCTGATGCCGAAGCGAAGTGGCTACAAACGCTAGGCAAACTCGGCTTTAAGCTCACCGGACTGAGGACCTTGCTCAAGTCGACGCTTGAGAACCAATCGGGAGCACCGAAAGCCTGGGCGTTGATGACTGACGAACTAAGGATTCGTTAATTCTTGGACGTGTCTAATTCTTCAAGCCGCCAATCACTACTGAGACAGTTTTTAATCCCGCTTCTCTCTGCGGTCTTGGTGATTGGTGGCTCGGTGGCCTTTGCCTCACGCTGGTTTGCTGATCGTGCGACGGATCGATTATCGGTGGAACGAATGGAATCCATCGGAAAACTGGTCGTCAACGCGCCGTTTCCGCTAACTCCACAAGTTCTCAATCAGCTCAAACAACTGTCGCAATTAGACTTTGCGATCCTTAGCTTGACGCCGCCAGCCACCGCCGTCGTTTCCGCCGCGACGATGGATATCCCCTCTCATTTCTTAAAAGAGGTCGAGGCAACGGCTCCGAATTCTCGTTCATCCACATCCCTGAAAATCGAGGCTAACGCGGATAGCCCCTACATCGGGCTTCTGATTCCATCGGCCAACAAATATCTGCTGATTTTGGAAAAGAGACAGAGCTCTCAATTCTTAAACGTATCTTTCTTGCTGCCACTCATTACTGGGCTACTCTCCGCAATCGGCGTCGGAATCGTCGCTACCTGGCAAGCGTCACGAATCACCAGCAGAATCGGTGTCCTAAAAGAACAAATCGAGGCAATCGCTTCGGGAGAGACCATCGCAGAGCATAAGCTCGGCCCCAATGATGACATTCAATCACTGCAAACGGCAATGAGATTGATGAGCATCGAGCTGGCGGAATCAAAAAAGAGAATTGCAGAAAACGAACGAACGCGACTGATTCAGCTTCTCGCTAGCGGCTTAGCTCACGAACTTCGAAATCATCTAACCGGTGCGAGACTAGCTCTGCAAACTTGCGAATCGGATTCCACCGATCATGAGGCCATCGCGATCGCCACGCAACAGATGGATCTCGCGGAACAGCAAGTTCGCAGGCTCTTAACCGTTCAAACGGGAACCGCAAATGAGCACGAACCACCGATGCTTTGCGTCGACTTACTGAATAACGTGGTTGATCTAGTTCGTCCCATGGCTAATCACCGACAGGTTGCGGTGGACGTTTTTCCGCCACTGGATTCGCAGTCCGCTGAATTGACTAAACTAAAGAGACTAGAAATTCGATCGGGGAATGCCGTCACCGGCGCACTCTTAAATTTGGTCATCAATGCAATGGAAGCGGCCGGTCCCAACGGACAAATAAGAATTTATGTCACCGTCGCCCCGGCGGATTCCGACAGCCAACTCAATGAAAGAACACCCGCAAACTCCGATGGGAATGATCTGCAAAAAATTGTTTGGAAGATTTTCGATAATGGAAACGGCCCGCCATCAGAAATTGCAGCACAGCTTTTTGAACCTTTCGTAACCTCCAAACCTGAAGGGGTTGGGCTTGGCTTAGCCATGTGCAAGCGAGTAGCAATTTCACTCGGTGGAAGTATTTCTTGGGATCGCTCCAACGGTTGGACATCCTTTGAGTTCTCTATACCCGCCTTGGAACCTAATCACCTAACGACTCCAACCATCAGGGATAATTGCTAACGTGAAGGACAAAGTGATTTGGGTAGTGGATGATGAACCTGCCATTTGCTGGTCTTTAAAAAGGGCATTAGAAAGAGAAAACGCTTTGGTCAGAACGTTTTCCAATGCTGAAGATGCAATCGAAGCGATCAAGCAACCGAATCTTAAGTGTGATCTAATCATTACGGATCTTCGCTTACCCAGAGGAGACGGGTTTTCAGTCGTCGATGCGGTGACAGAAGCCAACCTTAAAACCCCCGTCATCATGATCACCGCATTCGGGGACCTATCCACTGCGATCGAGGCCATGCGAACCTCGGTTGCCGAGTATCTACCCAAACCATTCGATTTAAACGATATCAAGCGCGCCATCAAAAAGGCATTCGCTCGCAACTCCGTACCCATTCAGCCTGCGACGAATTTCCGAATCTCGATCGGTGAAGCACTTTTGCTCGGACAATCGAAAGCGATTCAAGAGGTTTACAAGTGGATCGCTCTCGCCGCCCGCTCCAATGTCCCTGTTTTGCTCATTGGCCCTGATGGGTCTCCGCTCGAGTCCGTCGCCGCAGCGATTCACAAGAATAGCGAACAAAACGATGCGCCGTTCCTACCTTTAACTCCCGCATCGATTCCTTTGCATAGTCTAGAACGCGAATTAGTGGGGGCCATGTATGATGAGAACGGCTCCGATGACTTGCGCACTGGACTTCTGGGATTGGTTGGCTCCGGCTCGCTCTACGTATCTGAGGTAGCAGATCTACCCAAAAATGCTCAACATCAATTGCAGCGAGTCTTGGACGAAGGGGCATACACTCCATTCGGTTCAACACTTTGCATGAAGTGCAAGGCGAGAATCATTACAGCAACAACTCGGGAGCTCCACGAATTAGTCAAGACAGATGAATTCCTGCCCGAGTTGGAACGTCGACTAAAAACCTTTGCAATCCGAATTCCTCCTCTCAGGGAACGAACCGAAGATACGGTACTCATTGCGCAAGCCTTGTTGAATCGACTTAGCCCCGACCAAAGCCTTCAGCTCAATGAGAAGGCCAAAACATGGTTGCAATCCCAAGAATGGCATGGAGATGTAAGAGAGCTCCGGTATGTCGTGGAAAAAGCGGGTGGGCAGCAATTGAGAGGCTTAATCGATGCATCCGATCTGGAACTGGCGATTCGTTCTCTTCGTGAGCCAACTGGCGTACTGTTACCACATTCGAATTCCGCTGAAACTTTGGGGCGTGCAATCCAAGCTTGGGTCGACGAATGGCTTACCACCGAAAGCAGCAAAAGTGTCCCCGCCGATGAGGAGTTCGGCATCCTTTACGAAGAATTCTTGGCGGCCGTAGAGAAACCGTTTTTGGAAGAAGTATTTCACCGATTGCACGGAAATCGTGTCGTGACAGCCTCCAAACTCGGATTACATCGCTCAACTTTGCGCCAAAAAATGCGTCGCTATGGTATAGATTGAGGGTTGGGGGATAGAATGTGCGGCTTTGAACTGCTCACCATTCTCCGTCAACCAATCTCTGATGAACAATCGCGATTTATCGTCCCAACAAACCGCTTGGATGCTCGCATCCGTGCTTGTCGTAGCACTGTGTGGTATCGCTTATGAGTTAATCATCGCTGCGGTCTCCAGCTACCTGCTCGGCAACAGCGTCGCCCAATTCTCGATCACCATTGGGCTATTCATGTTTGCCATGGGGATCGGCTCCTACCTCTCCAAGTTTATCCAAACGGATCTGGTGCTTCGATTTATTCAGATTGAAATCACAGTCGCATTGATTGGAGGTTTCTCAGCCATGATTCTTTTTCTGGTGTTTCCGTTTTACGCGCTCTATCAACCCACGATGTATAGCCTGACGCTTGTGATAGGAGCGCTGGTCGGGCTTGAAATACCGATTCTCACCAGGATTCTTACCGAGTCTCGAAGTATTTCGGACTCGATAGCCCACGTCTTGAGCTTGGACTACATCGGCGCACTAATTGGTTCTGTTAGCTTTCCGCTGCTGCTGCTACCGAGCCTGGGGCTGTTTCGCTCTTCGTTCGCCATCGGCCTGCTAAACATCAGTGTCGCTGCTGTGGCATTGGTTATCTTGCGAAAGCCATTTCCCGAACTTAAGTACTATTGGCCCGTTACGATCATAATTATCGCTCTATTGTTTGGTGGAATTTTCTACTCCTCTGCGATATCCAAGTTTGCAGAGGGACAACTCTTTGCTGACGAGATGATTTTTCAAGAACAAACGACCTATCAGAGGATCGTCGTGACCAAACACCCGCGGAACGGGGAGGTTCGTCTGTATCTAGACGGGCACCTACAATTCGCACAATCCGACGAACATCGCTACCACGAGTCACTCGTTCATCCGGTTATGAACTGCGGAGGCATACCTCGCAGAATTCTCATTCTCGGTGGTGGAGATGGTTTGGCGATTCGCGAAGTACTCAAATACTCGACTGTTGAGGCTATTGATTTGGTGGATATCGACCCACGCATGACCGAGTTGAGCAAGTCCTTTGGGCCAATTGTTCGAATGAATGGGAACAGCCTCGATGATCCCAAAGTGACTATTTTTCACGAGGACGCATTCAACTTTGTGCAGAAAGCCTACGCACGTCTTTCCCAAGACAAAAATTTCTACGATCGAATTATCATCGACCTGCCCGATCCACACAGCGAAGTCTTAAACAAATTGTATACGAAAGAATTTTACAACTTGGTCTCACGCGTTCTCGGCGACGAGGGCAGCCTCGTCACGCAGAGCGCGTCACCCATCGTCACGCGCGAAGCATTCTGGTGCATCAACAAAACCATTGAAAGCGCAGACTTTCGCGTTTTACCTTTTCGAGGATTTCTGAACTCGTTTGGAGAGTGGGGCTTTAATCTAGCGGTCAAGAATTCATCTTCGATCGACCTCAACACCATTATGCTCGCCGATGTCCCGCGAAAACACTTGTCCACAGATGCCTTTCGCGTTGCGGCTCAATTCGCGCTCGATGATGGACCTCTCAACGTGCCGGTGAATACGCTTTTCGAGCCCAAACTCTACATGCTCTACGAAATGGGCTTAAAGCGATGAGCCCGAGCCTTTCCCTGCGCGGTGAAAAATCGAATCCCGAATTGCAGTGTATTCAAGTTCGCGGCGCCAGAACTCACAATCTAAAAAATGTCGATATCGATATTCCACGAGGTAAGCTCGTGGTCGTAACAGGCGTAAGCGGCAGCGGCAAAAGCTCGTTCGCTATCGATACGCTATTCGCCGAAGCACAACGGCAATACCTAGAAAGCCTATCCAGTTTTGCGAGGCAATTCGTTGACAAAATGGAGCGTCCCAATGTTGACGCTATCTTCGGATTGCAACCATCCCTGTGCATCGATCAACAACAAGGATCGTTGAGTCCACGAAGCACCGTTGGAACCGTGACGGAGATTTATGATTACCTCCGGCTTCTCATGGCGCGTTGTGCAACTCCAGCTTGCCATAAGTGTGGTCAACCTATCGACCGGCAATCCGCAGATAGTATTTTGGAGCAGATTCGAAAGTTTCCAAGCGAAACGCGAATCGGCATCTTGGCTCCCATGGTGATCGGTCGAAAAGGCGCTCACGCTGATGTGTTTGAACGCATTGCAAAAGCCGGTTTGCTCAAAGCGAGAGTCGATGGAGAGTTGATCGACATCGATACCCCCCCGACTCTAGCCCTTAGAAAAGAACACACGATCTCGGCGGTTGTCGATCGACTCGTTCTGCGCAGCGAGAACGATGCTCGCTTGGAGCAGTCTGTTCACTCGGCGCTCCGGCTTTCCCAGGGGCTGGTTGAGATCGTTACTTTTCCGAGAGACAACGAATCCTCTCAGGAATTCCTTTTTTCAACTAGGTACGCGTGTGTCGCGTGCGGAGTCAACATCGCTGAGATTGAACCGCGAACATTCAGCTTTAACAGTCCCTACGGCGCATGCCCAAAATGCGAGGGATTCGGGGTTAGCCCAAAGGAAAGCAAAACGCCTTGCCCGAGCTGTCACGGTGCTCGATTGCGAAACGAATCTCTCGCCATTCGCCTTGAGAAAAACAATGTACACGACATGGTTGAAATGCCAATCGATCAATTTGCGACTTGGCTTACTTCCATCGAGCTAAAGGGCAATAAAGCGACCATTGCGGAACCCCTTATCCGCGAGATCTGCTCTCGCATTCATTTCCTGAAAGATGTCGGACTAGGGTATTTGAGTTTGGGCCGAAGTGCGGAATCTCTAAGTGGCGGTGAATTGCAACGCGTGAAATTAGCTTCGAGTTTGGGTGCGGGACTCACCGGTGTTTGTTACGTTCTCGATGAGCCATCCGTTGGCCTGCATCCATCCGATACCGAAATGTTGATCGAGTCGTTGACAAAGTTAAGGGACAGGGGAAACACTGTTCTCGTAGTAGAGCATGATCATGAAATCATGAGAGCGGCGGATTGGATTGTCGACTTCGGTCCAACGGCTGGTTTAAACGGCGGTCGACTTCTCGTCGAAGCCCCCCCCTCTGAATTGACCCAGCCCAAAGCAGACTCGAAGTATTCTGAATCAGTGACCGTACGCTACCTTTCTGGCGCGATTCCTCCGCCGGGCTCGCGAAATCGCCCAACGGTCGCAAGCTCTCCTTCTATCAAAGTTCGAGATATCAAACTGCATAACTTACAAGGCGTTTCTTGCAAACTGCCGCTCAATCGACTTGTTGGCATTTTGGGTGTGAGTGGCAGCGGCAAAAGTACGCTTATCCAGGATTCGGTTGTACCTGCGATCCACGCAAAGTTATCTAATGAACATGCCGAGCCGCCGGGACATGTAGGAGGTATCGATGGACTGGAGCAGATTAGCCGCTTGATCGTTGTTGACCAGTCTCCCATCGGCCGATCACCTCGAAGCACCCCAGCGACCTACTGCGGCTTTTGGGACGATATCCGCAAAGTCTATGCAGCGACTCGCGATGCGAAACAGCGTGGTTTTGATTCCAGTTTTTTTAGCTTTAACTCTGGCAAAGGGCGGTGTGAATCCTGCGCAGGACAAGGACGTGTCAAACTAGAAATGAATTTCCTGGCCGATGTATACATCATGTGCCCTCAATGTCGTGGAAATCGTTTCCAGCGATCGGTATTGGCCGTTCGCTTTAAAGGTAAGTCCATTGCCGACATTCTGAATATGTCCATCCTCGAAGCGGCTGATTTTTTTAGCGAGATACCAAAGCTAAACCGCCCTTTGCAGGGATTGGTTCAAGTCGGCTTGGGGTACATGCCCATCGGTCAGCCAGCCACAACAATCAGTGGTGGTGAAGCGCAACGCATCAAACTGGCGGCAGAACTGTCCAAAACGAATTCAGGTCAAACTGCATACTTTCTAGATGAGCCGACCTCGGGGCTTCATACGCAAGATGTACATCGCTTGATTGACGTGTTGCAAAACTTGGTGGATCAAGGAAACAGCGTATTCGTCATTGAACATCACTGGGATGTAATCAGAGCCTGTGATTGGATCATCGAAATGGGCCCCGGAGCGGCATCGAATGGCGGCAAAATCGTCTACGCGGGGCCTCCGGGTGGTCGCAACTTGTAATACTGTTGTCACAAACGCCAGTTGCTCAACCAGAGATATCTAACTGAGACGTTTCGCCGTCATCTGCAGGAAGATGCAAGCAGTCGCCGGATAAATCGTGAGGTGTGTCGTCGGAGGTTTGTTTCTGCTCTTCCCCGGTTTGATGAGGCATCGGGCCATCGTACCGTTCGTTTGCATCGCGATCCCCCGTCTTTTGTGATTGCTCGACCGGGTTTAATTGTTGAGCCGTAGATTCGGCTGTCGCGGGCGTGCTCGATCGCTGATTCGATAACCCTTGCTGGGTATGTGCGGCTGGGTTCGACCAACCTGCCGGTGGTATCTGCATGATCTTCTCCTGGTTTTATCCAACAATCAATTCACGAGTGTTAGCGAGCGATAGATCTGCACTGTTGCGCAGCTCTAACGACTCGAAGCCCCTCCCATCTCTAACGCGTTAGGCCGCTGCATTTGCCCCATCAAAGCGACATTGCTGCGGACGATTGGATCCGTTGTTGTTCCGGTAACTTCGATACGAAACAAGTTAGAAGGATACTCTCGCTGCAATGGTCGCATGACGGCGCCAACAATGGTTCGACGACTGACATTGGCATCTAAGTTTAAATGCAAGGCTCTCCGCATATTCACCCAGCCACTACCTCGTAGTGAAACCAGATTGCCGTCCAAGGACAAATCTTCAATGGGAATTCGATCACCATCGATACCAAAACGAATGTCGACTGCGTCAAACGCACTTTGATCCGGCCTGACCGAAAGCAGATTGAACAATCGAATCATAATCGGTAATTGATAGAGATTCGCGTTTCTAAGCCATACGTTTCCTTTACCCTCTAGCGATGACATATTGGTAAACGAACCGGCCAAATCGCATTGCATCCAAAGTTTCCCATTCGTCTGTGGATTCGGCTCACCTAAATCTAGCAAACAGTCTTTAAGATTAGCCTCAACCAATCGAACTTGGTATCTTGCTCGCCTGCCATCGAGTGGTTCAACACCGCTGACATACAATTTCCCGCTCAGCGTCTCAGCCGTGACATCATGAGCGGTTACATCAAGCTCCGGACCATCTACCAAGTTACCCTTTTTGACCATGCTTTTTTGACCAAGCGATGTCTGAGATAGCTTTACGAATCGAGCATCCAATCGATCATGAATTGTGTTTCTAAATGAGGCTTGAGTCACATCCCCTTTTCCAGTGGCTTGTCCGATAGTTTGTCCCATGGCTTGTCGATCGGAATAGGCTACCGCGAGACTCACATCGTTTTGCCTCAGTTTGTCTAGGGCGGCTTGTTTCTGGACGACATATTTTTCTTGCCACGTTACCGCATCGCGACCGAACAGCAGATCTTGATTGGTCAACGCGAATGGCCCCGTTAGACCAATAACGGGAATGCTTTTAACCGCCAGAGCATCAAACTCAAGCGTCCCGTAAGCCATGGGCCCGGACGCCGTATTCTCACCAGCCATCGAAATTGTACCTCGCATACCCGAGGCAATTCCGCCCCCTCCCAGCCGCCCATCTTCAATTTCTAAATCGATATCCCATGACCTCACCACAGAATCGTTGGGGTTTTTCGGAGACGAGACAAACGTCGATCCGGAAATACTAACCGGACCGCGAAAATCCAGCCTCAACAATGGATCTCTGAGATAGGGGGGCAAACAGGCCAGCAGTGTCTGGTCCACCAAAAACCGGGTCGACGGAATCCAGAGAATCGTTCCATCCCAACTACCATCCGTATAGATTCGGTAATGCCCCTCCGCATTGAGCCTGCTCGCATCGTGGGTGCCTGTAAGCGAGAGTATATCGATCCGCCCTGGACTGTAAGCCACATGACACGAAACGTCATTAATCGAATACGGCAACGACCGAGGACGGAAGGCCAACGAACGTCCGACTCCTTCGTCTTTAACACTATCCTTTTTCATTTCGACTCTCAAGTCGAGGGGCTCATTTCGCGAACGCTTGACCAACTCAACCTTGGCATGCCCCATCATGCCTACCGGCTGAATCTCATCCCACAAACTTTGTACACCCTTGGTGAGCGCGTTGCGTAACTCCTCGTCCATGGCTAAGTCATAAGTGTCGAACACGAGATCGACCGAATCGAGTTGCCCCGCATCCAGTTGGCAGAGCCCATAAGCTTTGATCCGAGTTGCATCGTTTCTACCAATGAAATCCCGGACGATGATTCGATCATTGTCGACCGTTATCTCACCATGTACGTTATCGATCGGATATCGAAATTGATCATACTTGAGCGAACACTCGGAGAAGATCAACTCCAGGGAACGATTGATACGCGACGGATCTTCTGGGCTTCTTTGAAATCGAGCGTGCTTCAGATGAACCGTTCCGTTGGGATGTAGAGAATCCACGAATTTCTGAAAACCGCTCGGAGTCGTTTGGGTTCGTGGAGTCAGAGCGTTCAGCAAATTTTTATCAATGGCAACCGGTCCATCCGAAGTAAACTGAAAGTCCATCAACCATTTGGGGCTCGCTTTCGTTAGCTCCAAAGAACCGGACAACGTTTGTTCGCCTGCCGAGGCACTCATGTTGTTCGCTATCAGCTTTCCATCGTTGTAGATGATTTTTCCACCGATATTGGTCAACGGATAGGGGAAAAACTCCGCGTTAATCGAAAGGTCTTCGGTTAATACTTCGACATACGGATGCCATGTCTGACCATCAAACCGGACCATGGCTTTAGCGTCTACATGACCTCTTGCTTGAAATCGATTCCACATTTCTTGCATCTGAGTTGGCAGCGATTGGAACAGTCGGTGATCCAGCTCCAAATCATTTAGTTCAACCACAGCCGTCATCGGCGCTGGCATCTTTAAGCCTTGCATGTCAATCGATGCTGTAAGTACCGATGAGCCGCAAAGGGCTCTTACGTTGCGAACTCGCAAGTCATCCTTTTTTAAAAAAATTTCTCCGCTAACTTTATCTAACGGGTAACTGAGTTGCGGGTGCTGCCATTGCCCACCTTCCGCTTTCGTGTAAACGTT
>JALOQS010000398.1 GCA_025459355.1 Pirellula sp. | reverse complement strand
ACTTTGGACAAGGGCTATGCGACACTCCAAGTGATTTTGGACGCATGGGTGGGGTGCCACTGCATCCCGAATTGATCGATTGGCTGGCGATATGGTTTCAAGACGAAGCAGGTGGTTCACTTAAGAAGCTACATAGGCTTATTGTCACGAGTCAAACGTATCAGCAGTCTAGTTCCGAGCATCCGGAGGCAGTTGCTGTTGATACGCAGAACCGTCTGCTCTGGAGACAGAATCGAATGCGATTGGATGCCGATGCCTTTCGAGACTATGTCTTGGCTATATCTGGTCGGCTCGATATGAGCATGGGAGGGCCAGCAATTCAACATTTCACTCAGCAACCTGGTCCACAATCGACTCCCAAGTTGAATTATGCCGCTTACGATTGGACGAGCCCCGGCTCGAATCGACGAAGTATCTACCGTTATGTTTGGAGAGGAATTCCCGACCCTCTGATGGCATCGCTGGATTTTCCTGATCTAGGACTACTCGCTCCGAGTCGTACGTTTTCTGCGTCACCTTTGCAGGCTTTAGCACTTATGAACAACCCATTCGTGTTGCATCATGCACAACAGACGGCAGAAAGGCTTGAAAAAGAGAATACTGATTTGGACGAGCAGGTTCGATCGCTCGTTCAATTGACCTTGCAACGTGAGCCGCTAAATGCCGAAATCGAAGCTATGAAACCATATGCCCAGAAGCACGGCTTGGCTGCTTTGTGCCGAATCATTTTCAACTCCAACGAGTTCTTGTTTGTCCCCTGATTCTTTCGAAGAAGCGTATAGTACCTCATGGATAATCTATCGAATCGGCGACAATTGTTGATGCAATCAGGTGGTGGTTTTGCGGCCGTGGCTCTCGCTCAGTTACTGGAACGAGACGCACTTGGTAAAGGGAACGAATCGGCGATTTCGAATGCTTCACCCATTCAGCATCACCCCGCAAAAGTGAAGCGTGTGATCCAGTTGTTTATGACCGGTGGTGCTAGTCCCATGGACTTGTTTGACTACAAACCGGAGCTTGAACGATTGCATGGACAGATGCTTGGGCCTAAAGAAAAGCCGGAGGGATTTACGGCTCCTGCAGGTGCCTTGATGAAGAGCCCATTCAAGTTCGCACAGCATGGAGAGTCGGAGCGATGGGTGAGCGAGCTATTTCCTGAACAAGCCAAATTGGTGGATGAGATGGCATTCCTCATGGCGATGACGACCAAGACGAATGTGCATGGACCGGGGACCTACATGATGAATTCGGGTTTTCTGCTGCCAGGCTTCCCGTGTATGGGGGCTTGGATTTCGTACGCACTGGGGAACCTCACTGACAATTTGCCCACCTTTGTTGTGCTACCTGACGCTCGCGGATTGCCTTATAACCAACAAGGTTGCTTTACTGCAGGTTTTCTTCCAACAGTGCACGAGGGAGTTGTGTTGCAGGCAACCGACAATGCGACTATTCCTGACCTGATGCCCAGCTCCCGTTATACCTTTGCAAGCAAAGAGTCGGATCACGACGGTCAAGCATTGTTGCGATTGCTAAACGAGCAGCATAGTCAGAAGCACCCTGGCGACTCTCGTTTCGAGGCTCGAATAGCTAGTTACGAACTAGCGGCCAAGATGCAGCTCTCTGCGCCAGAAGCGTTTGATTTGAGCCGAGAAACCGGTGGCACTTTACAAGAGTATGGGATCGGTGCAGCATCTACGGATGACTTTGGTAGACGTTGCTTACTGGCCAGAAGGCTCGTGGAACGCGGGGTAAGGTTTGTTCAGGTGTGGAGTGGCCCGCAAGGAGCCGTCAACAATTTGGGATAATCACGGTAACATTCATACCGAGTTACCACCGATGACGCAGAGTGTTGATCGTCCCATTGCAGCCCTTTTAAGGGACCTCAAAGCGCGAGGTTTGGATTCCGATACATTGGTGATTTGGACAACAGAGTTTGGACGTACACCATTCGCGCAAGGGAGCTTAGGTCGCGATCACAATGGAGGTAGCTTCGTGACATGGCTCTGGGGTGCCGGTATAAAGCCTGGAGTTTCCTATGGACGCAGCGATGACTGGGGCTACCAAGCGGTCGAGAACAAAACTTGGTGCTACGATTTGCATGCGACGATTCTCCACTTGCTGGGAATCGACCATTTGAAGCTTAGCGTGAGGCAAAATGGAATTGATCGACGCTTAACTGACGTGCACGGTCGAGTGATACACGACATCTTGAGGTAGTTTGCTGCTGATATTCAAGTCAAAAGGAGAGGCGTGAGAAAGCGATTTTGTAGAAGAATACAAAGCACGTGAAGATCGGCGCAGATCCTAGCCACAAGACGACTGCGATATCGAAGGATCCAGCCAAGGCGGTCGCGACATTAAATAGCAGGTCGAACAACAACAAACAAGCGAAAGATAAGAATAACATAAACCGACGTGCGATATGTGGACGTCCAGATGTAAGAACGGCAAGCTTTCGAAACGAATAATCCCATCGAATCAAAAACACAACAGCCATTGCCACCATACCAAGGACTTGAAAAACGATCATGAGCGTGATCGCCCATACTGGTGGCTCCGCGTTGGGCTTGCTTATGGCACTTCCGACCAATCCCATCAATCTGAACAAAACACCAGGGATAACAGCAACAAGCAAAGGGACGCCAAAGTTCCATGCGAGACGTTCGTGCTGAATGGATCGCATTGCAAATGGTTCATTTGATTCCGAGTCGAAGTCTGCTTCGATTTTTGTTACCTCAAAAAACTTTACGCAACTGTGCGTCTATGTCTCTAGCTCAATGACCAACCGGATCGTGGTGTGCGTTCGATGAATGGGGTCGCTTCTGGGCAGTTGGTAGCACGCAATGCTACCGGATCCCATTCGAGTTTTTTACCAGCACGATAGGCAACGTTGCCAAGATGATTGGCGATTGTTAGCAAGCCTGCATAATCAAATGGGCTACCTGTCGGAGCACCGGTTCGGATGGCGTCAAGCCACTCTTGTTGATGTCGGTGATACAGGCAGAAATGGTTTGGGGCCTTGGTAGTTTTCAAACTTGGACTCGGGCAATAGCACATGGCGATCATAGTCCGACAATAGCATGCCATCACGGCCGATAAAGAGAATGCCATTGTCCCAATTCGGGATTCCCTTGTCCTTCCAAATTTGCGGTTTGTCGGCACCTTGATACCAAGAGACCGTGCACGCGGGCAAATCGCCACGAGCCCCATATTCATAGACCGCTGTCATCGAAGCGGGGGCCAGTTCTTTGTGAGGTGGTGGTCCGAAGGCTTGGATCGAACGCGGATGATCTAGCTTCAAGGCCCAAAAGGGAAGATCATTGAAGTGGCTACCAAGGTCGGACATCGTACCGTTAGCGAAGTCCCACCAACGATACCACTTTGGGCCGGGTAGGTAGACATCATGAAATGGTCGGCTCGGTGCGGGGCCGACCCAAAGGTCCCAGTCAATGTCCTTGGGTGGTTCCATCGATTGAGTTGGTCGATCAGTCACATAAACAATGTCACCATTCTTTTGAGCGTCTTCTTGGCTTTGTAAACCCCAAGCTCGCGAGGTCCATACGTGAGCTTCTGTGACGGGTCCAATAGCACCTGATTGAATCAGTTCGACCACGCGTCGGTAATTGGGTGTCGCATGGATTTGAGTTCCCATTTGGGTTGCGACATTTGCGACGGCGGCCTCCTCCATGATTCGCTTGGCTTCTTGGATGTTGTAGGTAAGTGGCTTTTCGCAGTAGACCGGTTTGCGTTGTTGCAGTGCAGGTAAGGTCGCGAAAGCATGAGTGTGTTCGGTTGAACTAACGACGACGGCGTCGACGTCTTTAAGGTCCTCGACAAACCGTCGAAGATCGACTTGCTTCCGAGCTTTGGGGAATCGTTCCGCGACTCGGTCGAGCGTTGTACGATTGACATCGCAGATAGCGGCGACTTCGACGCCAGGATCTTTGATCATCTCCTCGAGGTTTCCGGCACCTCGACCACCGACGCCGACAAAGGCGAGTCGCAATTTATCGTTGGCTGAGCTTGCGCGAACAAGTTTGCTTGTTGTAAGAGTCGCCGTACAAGCCGCAGCGGTTGCTAAGAATTGGCGACGATTAGCAGAGTTTCGATTCGAGTGTTGTTTCATGATTGGGAGGGATGGAGGGGTAGGACTAGGATGGGGGGCTTGCGAGAGCGTTCTCGCTGCAACTAGGGTTAGGTGAATATCGATCAGTCAACCGCAGCGGGTCCGATTAGTGTACTCGATTCGCGCGGTAATAAAGCGATTCATGGAAAATTGTAATTGGGGGCCGAACCTTAGTTTGAAATATCGAACTCTATGATGGTTGGCCCGCATGATGAGGGCTAAGTACGGAGGAAATCGCCTGTTTCTTTGTTGCCATGAGACAATCTGAGGTCTAGAATAGTGCTACAATGTACTAACATAGGTCGACCGTTGGATTGTAGGGTAGATAGGGAGAACGGATATGATTAAGAACCTGGTGAAGCACGGGAATAGCTGGGCGATTGTGATCGATCGTCCCATACTAGATCTTTTAAAGATTGCACCTGAATCTCAAATTGAACTCACAACGGATGGCAAGTCGATTCGAATTGCTCCGGTCGATGCAGACGACAAGAAATCTAGCATTCGTTCAGCGAGGGCCAAAATCAATTCGAAGCATAGCCAAGCATTTAAAAAACTCGCGGAGTAGTTTCTTATGATTTTCCTAACGCTCGACGATGTTCTCGAATCCCATCAAAACCAGATCGATACTTACGGCGGTAGCCATGGGATCCGTGAT
>JALOQS010000113.1 GCA_025459355.1 Pirellula sp. | reverse complement strand
TCTCGCAAACAGGAGCATGGCGACGTCGGGAGATCAATTTCAGAGCTTTCCCGATTGGAAAAGCAAATCGCAACAGGAACGAACCAGCCACATCCTGGATCCCAAAGATGGTGGCGGTTTGACGGAGAAACAAATGGTTACGATCTTTTCCAGCGAGGCTGCAGACGCGGATGCGGCTGCGACCGCCGCCTGTGTTCAGCTCCAGAGGAACCGTCGAGCTTGGCTGGAGGAGCTGAGCAAGTCCGACAGCGGAATCTTTGGAGTCGCTCAGGAAATCGTAGATGGCCGGGCGCGGATTTTCGGACAAATTGAAGCTCGAACGTTCGTGAGATGTGATAATGTGCTAGAGGCTGTGCGGTAGATTTGATATCATGGCATCAGTCGAGTTATCTCTTATGGATTTAAAGGGTCGCAAAATGAAAGCGTTTCCAGCAACCGGTTTTGTGTTTTGTGTATGTTTGACTTTGCTCAGTGGGTGTGGATCAGGGAATGTTGATGTTGTCGATTTGAACAAGGTTCTTGATGCCGTGGCTTTGGTCTTGGCAGAATCTGACAAGAAAGACGCAGGGCAAGCAATTGCCGTCAACGCTTCCGCCGCAGCAGAAGTTGATTCGCAGGAAATGGTGTTGCAGGCACTCGACCCAACCAAACAGGATCCGAATAAAGAAAAGGAGTTCTTGACCAAACTCGCGACAACGATGAACGACCTCAAAGTTATGCAAGCTCGGGTGGGTGTTTCTATGTCCGCAGGTGGGGAAATCACTGGTTTTCTTGATCCCAACGGAAACAACGTTCAGGACATTGGCGAAACCAAAGAGTTTACCGTGACGGTCGATGTAGCCAACAGTCGGCTCGTCGCTTCGGACAACAATGGTCATCATCGTCCCTATGGCTTTCAGCCGGGTGGTTTCATGACCGGCTATCTTCTCGCCTCCATGTTAGGACGACAGAACAGCTTCTACGGGGGAGCTGCACCATCGGTTTCCAATGCTCAGATGAGCCCACAAAACTACCATAAGTCGGCGGTTAGTTCCGCCAAAGCAGCTCGCGCTTCGAGCGCCAGGATGACAACTGGCTCCAAAGGATTTAGCTTTGGCAAGTAGCACAACCCTGCCTCAACTGGCCGAGTAGGCTGCCCAATACAAACGAGGCTCCGCGAACAGAAATTGTTTGCGGGGCCTTTTTTTCTTGCTCATTCTCCCTCGACGCCGCAGATTCTAGTCTGCTATAGCTTACCGTTGTTGTCAGGCGTTCGGCATGGATTGCTGCATATAGCCTGACAAAACGAAACCGTTCGGTCGCCATTTCGCATGGCGATGCATGGATTGCAAGAACGTGGTTGGAAAAACGAAAGAGATCCACATACCCGAGCATGGAGGCGAGGGCAATGAATCGAAGGCGGACTGCGTTCGAATATTGTTTAGTCGGGCTAATTGCAATTGTGTGCGTCGGTTGTGAGCATGCAGATCAACTCGCGGATCAAATTATTTCGCAAACGGAGCGCAACGCGCAGGCTGGAGCGAAAACCCCGCTCACCGGCCAATTCCAGCCAAATGTCCAACCGAATGCCCAGCCGAATCTTTCGAGCAAGCTGATTTCGCAAGCGACATCGAACCGAGTCCCTGGGCTCCCGGTGCGAAACGGACAAACGATACTTATCGCGAGCTTTAACATTCAAGTTTTTGGCACTTCCAAGATGTCGAAACCCGGTATTCCGGAGCATTTAGCGGAGGTGATTCGGCAATTTGACGTTGTCGCCATTCAAGAAATCAGGGACCGGAGTGGCTCCTCTCTTCCGTTGCTTTTGGAATACATCAACAGCAATGGCTCGCGATATGATTACATCATCAGCCCACCGCTAGGAAGAACGGTATCGAAAGAGCAATACGCGTTCGTGTTCAATACAGAAACGATTATCTCTGCGACCGAGTTTAGTTATCTAGTCGAAGATTCAAACGACCTTTTGCATCGAGAGCCACTTGTCGCGAGATTTGTTTGCAAAATTGCTCCGGGCTACCAACCATTCCGATTCACGCTAGTGAACTTTCACTCCGATCCGGACGAGGCGGCACAGGAAATCAAAGTGCTGTCATCTGTTCTCAAGTCGATTCGGAATTTCGAATTTGCGAATGGGGGAGAAGACGATGTGATCATGATGGGTGACATGAATGTTGAGCCGCGAAACTTTGGCACTTTAGCCGAAGTGCCCGGGTTGTCTTGGCTTATAAACGAGCCGACCAACACTCGCAAAACAAAGATCTGGGATAACATCCTCATCGACAGAGAACTAACTAACGAGCACACTGGACGATCAGGTGTTTTAGATTTGGAGCAGATGTTTCGCATCACGCGCGACGAAGCATTAGCCATTTCAGACCATCTTCCCATTTGGTCTGAGTACTATGCGGTTGAAATGCCTTATGCCAACGCTGGTCGTTCCGCGACCGGCAACTCGCTGCCTGTACGTTGACGCTGTCTCGGCAGGGCAGCTTAACGCAGGAGTACGTAGCAGCTTTCCGGACGCATCATTGAGAATTGATCGGTTTTACGGCTCGGTTTTGCGGCGCCGAGTTGTTGGAGTGTCTGGCTTGGATTCCGACTCCTCCCAAGAGACGGTGACCGTTTCGCCTGATTTCGACATGCTCTTGAGTTGTTCGATTTTCTGTTTTGCTTGGCTCAACCTGGTTTGGCAATGAGTCACGTAGCCTACAGCTTTTGCGTATTCCTCTAGAGACTGCTCCAATCCGAGTGAGTTACCTTCGAGTTTTCTTACGGATTGTTCTAGGAGGGAGATTGCCTCTTCGAAAGTCATCTCCGTGTTGCTTTCACTCTCGCTACTGCTCAATTTTTTCATTCCAACCGTTCTAATCGGTACAAAAGGTAGGGTTTGTTACAAAAACTTTTACTCTCCTCGGGCAGATGGGCGTGATCCGAGGTCTCTATAACCTATCGTTCACGCGTAGTTCGCTCCATACCATATCCCGGAGAATCCTAGCACCCTAAGCTACCTCTAATGTCAACAAATAGGCGACGTATCAACAAAAAAGCGAAGCACGGAGGTGTAGCTTTGTCTATTCCTCCAGCCACGTCTCATGTTGCGTCGGCTAATCGATACCATGCCATTGATGAAAGTTTACTGCGAGCCGAAGCACTTTTGTCCGCTTCCGAGACAATAGCGATTGACCCGTGTGATGAAGCAACTTCAGACCAAAATCCCAGCAACCTGCCGCCAACACGAAGCGTCGAAACCGCGAGCGACTCCCGTTTCGCTGAACATGATAGTGCGATCCATCGATCTGGCGATGACAATTGGGAACGAACCGGGTCGCATGGCTCGTCGACCACCTCGCCTGCAACTGTGGACGTGTTGGATTTAATCCAATCCAAGCTCTGCGAGATCGTCGATGGATCTGCAAAGCTGGAGCGAGAACGGCTCGAGATCCAGGAACTGCGAAGTCAGTTGCAACACGCCATCGATTCTGCGGAACTGCGCATGGCGCAGATAGATCGCAGCGCAGTCGGCGGCGAGCTCTCGGGAGACCCGGGCATCCTCGGTGCATTGAGAGCGGAAAACGACCGGCTCACCAGTCTTCTAAAACATACCCGAGATGAGTACCAAACCTTACTCGACTTCATTGAAAACGAAGACATCAAAGAACTAACCACCAGTGTACGAAACGAGCACTTGGAGCGGGAATGTGAGCTGAATCGCGAGATCGATCGGCTCAAGGCGAAGATAAATCTTCTGCAAGATGATTTGGGGTCGAGTCTAGGGACCGGCTCCGAGGCTGAGCTAAAAAAACAGCTCACCTCCGTAAAAAATGAATTGATGGATGCTCGACACGAAGTCGTTGATCTGCGTTTGCAATGCAATGAATTGGCATCGCGATTGGCTAAGTTTCAAGATCCAAACGCCATCAATCATGATTCGATCAGTTGGGAAGATCGCAAGCAAGCGCTGTTGCACATGCTCGAACAGCAAGACCAAGAAGAGTTTGACAGCGCCGAAAAAATCCTCGAGATGAAACAGATTCTCGAAGAAACATCTGTTCAAATTCAAATCCGCGAAAAAGAAATTGCCGACCTTCGCAGCTTGCTCGAACAGCAGTCCATAGCCTCCAATGGGCTGGCGGTTGGTGCAGCGGCTATAGCTAACTTGGTAGATGCAGATGAGATCATTGCCGAGGAACGCCAACGGCTCAAAGAGATGCAGTTGCAGTGGGAGCAAAAGCAACGGCAAGGCGAAATCGAGATGTCCTTGGAACGCGCCAAGCTAGCTCGCGAGCGACTGGAGATTCAAGACAAGATGCAACAAATCGAAGCCGAGAAAGACTTGTTGCAACGTGCTGCCGAGAACTCGTCTCAGACGGCTCCAGCACCGCACAAAGGCCGGTGGTGGGCAAGACTGGGACTACGAGACGACTGACGAAGACGGGCAACTCCATGCAGCTTCGCGACGACTAAGTCTGCGATTGCATTGTCACCACCAAGAATCAGAACGATCTCCCGTTGCATCCTTGACGATTCGTTTCCCGAGCGTGAATGAGGTTAAAAAACGGCCTTATGGAATGCGTCAGCTGACTAGATTAACTGAGGACGTGGTGACTGCTTGATAGAGCCAGAAATCGACTAGGCTTTTCGCGACGGAACGATAACCTGCGAGGTCGTCTGGTTTAGGAACATACGCGTTAACACCAGCTTGGTAAGACCTCATGATATCGGTAGGTGCTAGCGATGAGGTGAAGATAACGATCGGAAGGTGTTGAAGGTTAGTTTTGCTTCGCAGAAGTGTAATAATGTCGATTCCTGAGCATCTCAAAAGATTGAGGTCCACGACCGCAATCATGCCTTTCGATTTGTAGGCTACTTCGATCGCCGGGAGGGATTCTTCGACTTCTTCGTATGAACGAAAAACAAGAAGTTCGGTGCTACTATCTGCTTCGGCCAGCGACTCACGAAACAGGACAACGTCACCCAAGTTATCTTCGATCAAGAGGATGCACCGATCGGCCTGCCTTCGATTCATGGATCGATCTTTCGTTTCAAACGTAATAGTTAAGAAAAATCTTTTCGCGGCAGGGTGAACCAAAAATCCGAGCCGCGAGTTGGCACGGAGTCGACTCCAATATTGCCACCATGTTGCTCGATGATTTTTTTGCAGAGAGCTAATCCAACACCCGATCCAGGGTAGACACTGCTAGGGTGTAATCGTTGGAACATCAAAAAGATGCGATCAAAATGTTTCGATTCGATACCGATTCCGTTGTCGATCACATGAACAGTCCACCCCTCTTCGCGGGCTTCGCATGTGATACGAATCTCCGCACCTCCATTCTTTGAGAATTTGACCGCGTTACCGATTAGATTAAGCAATACCTGCTCTAATCGATCTCGATCAGCATGGACATTCTCCAGTTTGGACTTCGAAATCTGAATCTTTCGTTCGTCGATAGAATGTTTTAACGTTCCGATGGCTTTATCGCATGCATCTTCGAGGGAGCAGGGAATGATATCGTACTCGCCCGTGCCAACGCGTGAGAGGAGGAGGAGCTCGTCGACCATCTGCTGCATTCTCTTTGCGCCGTCGACGGCAAAGCATAAGTATTCTCGTGCTTCTGGAGGAAGCGAGCTGGAGTACCGTTCATCCAGAATGGCACAGAAGCTTCTTACCATTCGGAGTGGTTCTCGCAAATCGTGACTTGCGACATAAGCGAATTGCTCGAGTTCGGAATTGGATCGAACTAACTCCTTGGCTTTGAGATTTAATTGCTCCGAGTCTTTTTCGCGTTGTATGAGTAACGATTGAAGCTGCTGTTCCGTTTTCTTTCTATGAGTTATGTTGCGGATGACAACCAAAACCTGTTGATTTTCGAGCAATGTGAATCGTGCCTCAAACCAAACCTCAGTACCGTGTAGGGGTAGGGAATACTCCGCTTCCTCGGTTTGTCCCGAGTGGCAGCATCGTTCGAATGCACCACTGATCGCGGGAAATGCTTCATCAGGCACTACATCACGAATGTGTCGACCGATGAAAAACTCAGGTGAAACAAAGAGATCTTGATGCGCGTAGTACTTGAGATAGACGCCGTCCGTGCTGAGCCAAAAATACAAGTCTGGGAACGTGCCGAGAATCCCTTCGAGATCCATTTGCTTTTCTTCGAGCAGTCGTGAGGATTCTTCAAGTCTAGATTCGTAACGTTTGATCGTTTCCGCTTCCCGAATCTTAATCAAAATCTGATTCATGCGAAACGTTTCTCGATGAAGTCCATGAAGCGAAAGTCCGGAAAAAGTGAGAACGATCAAGTACGCTTGCATGACCATGTATTCGTCTTGTTTATCGCGACCTGTGAATGGTCCGTAATCCAGGATGGTCGCTGTAATGGTAAATCCAACAATGAGCGTGATGCCAATAACTAGCATGGGCAAATTGTCTTGCAGACAAAACATCATCCAGACTCCTGCGACGACGCAGAGGAGTAATTCTCGAATGATGTCTGTCTGAGCGAGATCGGTGTAGCAGACGGCGAGCAATGCCAACATCACTAGATATAGCAGGTGGTACTGAGCCGCTAACGCCGCGATCCAGTCCTTTTTGGTGCAGTGCAACACCGCCGCAAAAAGGGGAAGTGCGAAAACCATCGCCGTTGAGTCCGAGCCCCACCACGACAAGGTGGCGTAAAACAGGTTGGAAGAATCCTCCAGGAAATAAGCAATAAGGCTGCCGAGTAATGCGCTCGCAAACGCTCCAGCAAAGATCGAGATTGTCAGGATGGTAACAGACTGCAATGATTGCATTGTCCATGGGTGACGTTCGAGCACATCCTTGGCAGGGTCGGTATCTTGCAACCGCAGTATGCGATTTCGCCTGGAATGAAGCCAATCGGCAAGGCATACGGTCAGCCAGGACTCTGCTGTATTCGCGGCGGGGAATCCGATGCATCGAATCACAAGCTCGGTTGGTTCTGCAGACCAACTGGGAAGGCTCAAAAGTACACTGAACAACGAGCCAAAAAAAATGGAGACCAATGCGGGCTTCCCAAAGATCACCGTTGCAATTAACCCGAATCCAGCCGCAGGCCAAAACGGAGAAGCCGTTGATCCATGAATCAGGAACAAGTCACCAAGAACCGACAACAAGAAGTAGGTCGCAAAAACCAGGAGACCTGTAGTGGCTTTTAATTGTACGGAATGGCTTAGACTGTCTTTCCAGAGAGGGTTAGCCGCTAGATGCATAGAAACCAATCGCTTCGAGGATCAAGCATGATCGGATTTCACCACGCTCGCATCATTCTTTGCTTGAACAATCAGGGTGGTTAGAGTTGAGCTATTAGGATCCAGGCACGCACAGCCGATCTGGATAGTAAGTTCGCTGCCGACCTCTTGGCTGAGCGCTTGGAGCAACCTGCTACGAATTTGGTCTCGCCTGTCAGTGCCAACGCCGGGTAACGCGATCAAGAAATCCGAAGGCTTTAATCGTGCGATATAGTCGGAGCTTCGGACCGACTTTTCAATTCGAGACGCAACACCTTTGATGATATCCATGGAGGTCACATGCGTTTCATCCTTTCGCATGTTGACCCACAGTAGGCACATGTCTGAGTCAGACGCACAAGCAGAATGAAAGGCCTCCTCCACAACATTTTGGAAGCCATATTGATTGAAGAGTCCCGTTTCTTCATCGACTCCATTGTCGTGAGTGTTCATGGAGTTCTTGCTCCGATCAATAGCCAGTTTGAGGGATAACAAGAGTGAGTCTATGCGGACGCTCTCTTTGTTGTAATAGGAATCTGCACCAGCATCAATGACGTCTGATGCGGTGTCCGTATCCAGGTTGCCGGACAAGATTATGACCGGCGTGTCTTGTCGAAACCGTCGGATTCTTCGAAGAGCCTCAATCCCATCGGCGTCCGGCAAACGAAGGTCTAAAATGATGGAGTCAAACGACTCAACCCCTAACAGCTTCTCCGCCTCCGCGATCGATGCCACATTTTTCAACTCGATCTGTTTGACCCCTGCGCTGCCCAGATAATGCTTGAAAAGAGCTACGTCCCCCGGGTTGTCTTCTATGAGAAGTACTTTGGGCGAGTGTGCCCACGTCGACGTTTCTTCACTCGCACCAAAAAAGTTTGTTTCCATATGTTCTATCGACAACTATTGAACGAGTTACTTTGCTTGTTGTGCTACTGTGGTTTTTACCGTGCTATGACTGTGCTATTACCGTGCGTTAGATTTAAGGTCGCTCGCGTCATGCGAACTTTGGTCTGTGAAGGGGGCTGATCTGATTTTGGTTTCTCAAGTTGTAAATTGCCAGTTGTAGCCCGCCGAGGGCCTCTAAATTGGATCTCACGGGACCATGCCGGAACCGCGATAGGCCAATCTCAAAATCTAATTGAATTGTTAAACAAGGGTCTACGTATTTCAAGCCACGATACGAAAATTGGGTTTGAATGCTTTGATCTTTTCAAAGATCTCAGTTCCGTTTCTGGTGCCTGGCGGGACGCAATACGTGTTATAGCCTGAGCTGCTTGCATTCAGGGATACCAACTGATCTACTGTACCCAGATTTTTCTCAAATCTCGGAAACGAATCACCAGCCACCACGAAAAAGATTTGTTTGAAACCCGGTACGTCGAACTCCATTGCAAGTCGAACTTTTCGTTCCTCGAGGGAGCGTCGCATCCACACGAAATCGTTGAAACTGCAAAAAAGCTCAGCTATGCAGGGGTAGCAATCACAGATCGAAACTCTTTAGCCGGTGTGGTCCGAGCTCATACGGCGGCCAAAGATTGCGGAATTCCATTTATCGTCGGAACCGAGCTTCATTTTGCCGACGGTCCAGGCCTCCTCGTTTGGCCAAAGAATCGCAAGGGGTACGGCGCGCTCTGCAAACTTTTGTCGTTAGGTCGCCAGCGTGCGGAAAAGGGGGAGTGTGTCCTCCATTGGTCGGATCTAGGTGATTACCTTAGTGATTGTGTCGTGGGTGTGCTCTCCTGTCTCACTGCCAAGAGCGGAGGTCTGCAAAGCAGAACCGTTCGCGATCGCAATGTCGATGCAGAACGACCAGCCTCAGATGCGAATCCTTTGGCTTGGCACGCTTGGCTTCCGCAAGCAAAGGAGTTTTTCGGAGACGATGCTTACATTGCGATGTCGCTGCTTCGCGGTGTCGATGATCGTGCTTGGCTCGATCAGTTGTCGGCTATTTCGCAAAATTATAATATCCCCTTGGTTGCAACGGGTGATGTGCTGTATCACTCGCCGGAACGAATGCTCCTCCAGGACTGCGTTACAGCAATCAGTGCGGGGGTGACCATCGACGACATAGCGTCGTTTCGCCCCGATAGCTCGCAGAGGCATCTAAGGTCGCTGGCTGACATTGCTGGGCTTTACAAAGGTGCGGAGCACGCTATCCAAAACACGGTTGAGATCGCAAGCAAGATCGAGTTTTCTCTCGATCAATTGCGATACGAGTATCCAACCGAATGGGCGCCCGAAGGAATGACGCCGATCGAGTTTCTGAAACGCTTGGCTTGGTCAGGAGCAAAGCAACGCTATCCGAACGGTGTGCCTGAAAAAATTATCGCAATGCTGCGTCATGAGCTAAAGATTGTCGAGGATCTTCGCTATGAACCGTACTTTCTAACCGTATGGGATTTGGTGCGATTCGCTCGATCGAAAAACATTCTTTGCCAAGGTCGCGGTTCGGCTGCTAACTCGGCGGTCTGTTTCTGCATTGGTGTCACTAGTGTCGATCCGGACAAGTTCGATTTGCTCTTTGAACGATTTATCAGCCGCGAAAGAAACGAGGCTCCCGATATTGATATCGATTTCGAACATCAACGACGCGAAGAGGTTATTCAATACATCTACCAAAAGTATGGGCGAACCAGAGCCGGCATGACCGCTGCTGTAACGACCTATCGCATCCGATCTGCTATTCGAGATTGCGGAAAGGCTATCGGCTTATCACAAGATCGTATTGATCGACTCGCAAAAATTGTCGAGGGACGAGGTACTGAGGATCGCTTGATCGAGCATTGCTCCACCGCCGGAATCGACCCGACATCACCACTCGGCCAACGATTCCTTTATTTGGTCGATTCGATCACCGGGTTTCCTCGCCATCTTTCGCAGCATACAGGTGGCATGGTTATGACCCAAGGCCCGTTGTGCGAGCTTTGCCCAATTGAAAACGCTTCGATGCCCGACCGCACTATTATCCAGTGGGACAAAGATGACTTGGATGAAATTGGGATTCTCAAAGTGGATTGTCTGGCGCTAGGAATGCTGTCCGCCATTCACAGGAGCTTGGACTTTATACGAACTGAGTATGGTCAATCGTACAACCTGGCTACCATACCTGCCGAAGACCCGACGGTTTATGACATGATCTGCCAAGCGGACACGGTGGGGGTGTTTCAAATTGAAAGCCGTGCACAGATGAGCATGCTGCCGCGGCTGCGTCCTAGATGCTTCTACGATTTGGTGATTGAGGTCGCGATTGTAAGACCAGGCCCCATTCAAGGCCAAATGGTGCATCCCTACTTGAAAGCACGCAGCACTGGCATTCAACCTGCCTATCCAACGGAAGCGATCGCAACGGTGCTAAAGCGAACCATGGGGGTGCCAATCTTTCAAGAGCAAGCGATGCGTTTGGCTGTCGTGGCTGCTGGCTTTACACCGGGCGAAGCAGATCAACTGCGGCGTGCTATGGCGGCTTGGAGAAGACCAGGCGTCATCGAAAACTTTCGACGCAAACTCATTGACGGGATGCTCGCCAATGGCCTTGACCAAGAGTTTGCAGAAAGGGTTTTTACGCAACTACGAGGTTTTGGCGAATACGGATTCCCTGAATCGCATGCGGCGAGTTTCGCGTTGCTGGTTTACGCGTCCTGCTGGATCAAACATCACTATCCTGAAGTTTTTTGCTGTGCGCTGCTCAATAGCCAGCCGCTCGGTTTCTACTCACCCGCACAACTGATCCAGGATGCTCAGCGACACGGCGTCGAAGTCTTGCCCGTTGACTTGAACTGTAGCGACTGGGACTGCACGTTGGAGCGAGGTGCGTTATCTACTTCGGTCGCTACGGATCGAAATCCACGTCGGCTCGCTTTGCGACTCGGTTTGCGAATGATTCGCGGCTTAAAGCATGACGAAGCGGTGCAGCTGGTTGCTAATCGAGTTAGTCGAGGTCCCTATCGCGATCAATCCGACATTGTAAAAAGGGTTCGCTTACAACAACCAACGTTGGCTACTCTCGCGGAATCTGGTGCTCTCAACTCCATTTCCGGCGATCGTCGGGCTGCTTTTTGGCAATCGCTCGCGCGCGAAAAATCTTCGATCGATATGCCACTCTTTGAAACATCAGGCGTGGATGACGACGAGCTGGTTCCAGAGACATTGAACAAACTTAACCCACTTGAAGAAGTTTATAGCGACTATGCGAGCCTGGGGGTGTCTCTCCAAGGTCATCCGATGAGCTTCTTTCGAAACAAGCTCAGCGAGGAAAAAATTAAAACAGCAGCTGACTTGCTAAAAACTGATCATGGTCGATTCGTTCGCGTCGCAGGCTTGATCGTTTTGCGTCAAAGGCCGGGGACAGCCAAGGGGATAACCTTTGTTACGATGGAAGATGAAACGGGCTCGATCAATTTGGTGATCAAGCCTCAAGTGTGGAAGGATCACTATCTGATCTGCAAACAATCGAATGCATGGTATGTCCAAGGCGTTCTTGAAAAACGGGAAGGGGTGATCCA
>JALOQS010000112.1 GCA_025459355.1 Pirellula sp. | reverse complement strand
TTGAGTACGCAAACCGGAAAAGCGACTTGGTCGAGAGCCAAGTGATTTTGCAGGTTCGACTCCTGTCTCAACCACCTTGTTTGATGATCGCGTGGTCCAACGGCTAAGACACCTGCATGACACGCAGGAAACCGAAGGTTCGATTCCTTCCGCGATCACTAGTCTCAGTCTTTAGTCTGAAGTCCTTAGTCTTTAGGTGAACGAATGGAGCGGATTAGTCCGTTGAGAACTTTTGCTGTCTCATCACACATCGTCCGAACTTCGGCTAGCTCATGTGAATACCCAAGTCGTTCGGCGATCGAGAGTTGATACTCAACTTCCTTTGAGGACCCGTACGACATATCAAGGAATCGCAGGAAGTCGGCTTCGGAGTAACGGGCACATCCTTCAACGATGTTGGATGCCGTACTCACCGCTGCTCTACGAATTTGTGAAGTAAGTCCAAAGAGTTCCTCTTGGGGAAAGGCACGAGTAGTACGATAGACTTCCATGACGACTTGATCGGCCAATTCAAACGCACGAAGTTTTTTGTGATCACGCATGTCTCAACTCCTACTGCAAAATGGAAAGCAAAAGCTAAAGACTAAAGTCTATGGACTAAAAGCTCCAGAAGGAAGGTAGCCAGATACGGTTTGCTGGGCTGCACTGCTAACGCGGTTCACGTCCCCTTTACGGTACTGTGATATTGGATGAAGCGTTCTCAAAGAGCTCGCCTTCAGCGGCAAGTCGAATCATCGAAGCACTCCGGATCTTTAGTTTGCATCCGATATTTGTTACCCCCAACAAAGAGATTGGCCTTTTAAAGCAACATACGCGCAAGGTCATTTGTGTCCAACGTCCGAACAAGGAAGCAAGCCTCGCATCTATTTCTTGGGAGCGACTAGAAGATTTGGCTCGGTTACAATGAAGTCCCCTTCCGAACTAAAAGTTATGGCACGGAGACAATGGGAGAACCCAACTTTACGCGAGTCGCGGCTTTTGGGTGGAGCGTCTGTATGGCCATTACGTCTTCTCATTGGACGACCTTCGCCACGAAAAATCAGTAGTGCCCTCGATGAAGTTAAACAACACATTGAAGCTTGGCGACAAGTACGAATTGGTCGGGTCATTTGGGAGCCAGTACGGTATCGCGCTGCGTCCTCACCAGTTGATATCCCAGTCGCTTGGACGTTTTCCAAACCAAGCGACTGGATAGAAGCAGCTGGCGAATCTTCCGTGCGTCAAGAGTTTCAATCGATGGCGACTCTCGTTGAAAAAACTGCATGTGAGTTCCATTCGCTGCTGGTTCGCAGACGATCGCTCTGGTTGGACAAACCGCTCGATGAGGTTTTGCAGGCGTCGAGACTCGCGATGGCGATCTCACCAGGCTGCGCTCAAGGTCAACCATTGCGAACCATCTCATTGGAAGGGATCGACACAAAGTTTTTCGAACGTAACTCCCGGCTAGCCCCTTGATTGACAACGGTACGATCCGTCAGTGTGTTACGCCGCTAAGTAAGCCGATTTAACTCGCGAATCGCACGGTCGTAGTTCATTACATTGTCAATGAAGCTACTTCGAAGAATATCGCTTGGCAGGTAATCGTCGTACTTGCGAAACACCTGATCGACCGCAAGATCTGCAATCTCATCAGCACCCGGCGCGTGTTTCAGTAACTCGGCAAGCTTTACTCGTGTATCTGCAACACTTGCCCTAAACTCAATCGCGACACCTTCGCGGTTCGCATTCTCCAGCCCTGCGTACCGCGCCAACAGCCCCATCGTCATCAATGTCTTTGTTCCGCACCAAGGGAAAAAGAGGCAGGATTGATTAGACTGCTCAACCCAACTGCCTGTGCGAAGGTTTGCTTCAGCGGCCGCAGTGCGTGCTTCGTTTAACCAGATTGCAGCGCCTCTACTCAAGTAGGCGAAGTTTTTATCCGTAAAAAGTACCTGACGCATTTTCTCGAAAACTTTGTCGTCGATGAAGCCTCCAGATGGAGAGAACTTTGCCGATTTCCTCCCCTTTGCAGGTATGACTTCAATCGTACTGGTTCGATCATCGATATGGACTACCTGCCATCTACGACCAGCGAGAAGAATGTGGTCAGATACTTGGGGTGGCATCAATCCAGAAATGCTTCCAATATGCTTTCCAACATGCACTACCTTCAGTTCTTTGGCCGAGGTGAATGCGCTATAGAATTCAAACGACTTAACAATGCGTTCACCTTCAAGACCAAGAATGAGGTCCCCTTCATCCATCTGTTGGACAATGTCATGGTCACGCAGGCTGCGTAGGATCGAAGCAAATTGCGATTTTGTAAACGTGCCAAAAGTGCCGCTCTCTACCAGCCGTGTAAAGAGTGCTGAGGCATTGATGCCTCCGGCTTCGGCAAGCACGCTCATTATTTGCTGAACAAAGGTGCTAGGATCAAAAGGTGTGATGTCAGGCGGCTCCATCCATTTCTCGAGCATTAGCTCGGTCAGCGCAATGGCCTGCAAGAGTTCGACATGCAGCCGATCAATTAGCTCCGCGTCTTTCTTGGGCCCCGGCGGTTCAGTGATAAAGATACGAATCTCCGAGCCTTGATCACCGCGTCGTCCGCTGCGTCCCAGTCGCTGGATAAGCGAGTTTACTGACCACGGGGCACCAAGCTGCCCAACGATCTGAACGTCGCCAATATCGATGCCAAGTTCCAGGCTTGATGAGCATAGCGTGGTGAATGGCACGTCTCCACGCATCAGATTCTCGGTCTCTTCGCGAACATGCTTGCTCACTGAGCCATGATGAACGAGATACGACCGGGGTTGCCCTCCCGTTTCGTTGCGATGATTGAGTGCGTCGGCAAACCACTCAACATTGTTTCGGCTGTTTGCGAAGATGAGTCCATGACGGCCATTGAAACAGGCCTGCAGATCGGAAAGTACTTCTGCAAACTCAACCTCAAAGTTGTTGTCTTGATCTTGGCCCTCGTCGGCTGGAGCGTTCTTCCGTAGATGCTCGTTGGGATAGCCGTAGATCTTCAGTCTGACAGTCCGCGACGCTGACTTGTCCTCGACAATCCGTACCGATTCGTGCGATTTAGGGCGTAACCATTGAGCGTAGAGCTTGGGCCAGTCGCCTAACGTTGCAGAGAGTGCAACAACCCGATAACTGTGTTTGATGCGTTGCTCTAGCCGGCTAAGCAAGCTCCTCATGTGCGTGCCACGCTCGCGCCCGACAAACGCGTGCAACTCGTCAATGACTACGAACTCCAAATGGGCGAACATTCGCTCCAACGCAGCCGTTCGATTGATAAAGAGTGACTCCAAGGACTCTGGAGTCAACAGCAGAATCCCTCCGGGATTTTTGACTAGCTTTGCTTTCTTGTCCTGCCCGACATCTCCATGCCATCGATGGACCGGAATTTCAGCGTGCTCACAAAGCTCGTCGAGTCGGCGAAACTGGTCGTTGATGAGCGCTTTCAAGGGGCTAATGCAGAGTGCTTGAATAGAGTTCTTGCGATTGGAGTCAATGTGAGAGATGATCGGCAGAAATGCAGCTTCTGTTTTGCCAGATGCGGTAGCTGCCGAAACAATGAGATCGTCTTCGGTTTGCAGGATCGCACGAATCGAGTCCATTTGAATTGGACGCAACTCGGTCCAATTCATTCGCCACAGGCAGTGCTGGATAGATTGCGACAGCAATTCGAATGCGGGTGTTGTCATTACAGTTTGAATTCGGCCAGATTCTCGTCATCGACTTCGGTAAAGCTCTCCACTGGATCGCTCTCCGCTTTTGATGGGACCGCGTCAGGAGTTAACAATTCTTGCCAGGTCTTACCTGGATTCTGCTCCAGGACACGGAGTAGTCCAACGAAGGACTTGATCGTTTCGCGAGGAGTCTGGAAGTACGCGGCTCCAATTCGATTGTGGCAAAACTGGAGAAAGGTGGAAATGCCTTCGTCGGATATCAATCGCGTTTCCGACTCTGTGCCTGCATGCACTCGCCTCAGATTGCTCAACAAAACAAAGCAATCCTCCGGAGTCAGATTTTCAAGTCGAATAACGGGAGATGTAAAGTCCTTTAGGCCATCCTTTGCAAACGAGTTGCTCGCAATCCGCATTGCGAGTGCCTCATAACTGCTCAGGCCTCGGCGTCGATCCTCAATGCAATCCGGCGTGCCGGCGAATATGAAACCAATACCCTCGGCTCGGCCACCCATGCAGTCATTGATGATTCGGAGAATTGCCTCATAGTTGTTGTTACGAGCTGCTGTGTTCGCCAATCTATGCGATAGCACTACGAGCTCGTCAATGCTTACCATCAAACCTGCGTAACCAGCGATTCGGCAGAATCCAGCAAAGAGCTTGATGTAGTCGTACCAAGAGTCGTCGTCGATAATACTGCGTACACCGAGATCGTTGCGAGCCTCGGTCTTCGTTGTGTATTCCGCTCGCAACCAGCGCAATGCGGAATCTTGAAGTGGTTGGTTGTGGGATATGAACCCTTCGTAGTATCGAGTCAGCACGTGGTTAAAATCGTAACCAGCGACAAACTCCTGGAGAGGACGAAGGCTTATTGCAAATGCCTTTTTAACCGATTCATCATCACCGCCCTGGCTGCGGACAGAATGATCAATGTCGCTCGCCCAACGTTCAATGAGGTTGGATAACGCACCTCCTTCAGGCTTGGATCTTGTCGCCAGGTTCCGCATTAGCTCGGTATAGATTGCTCGCCCTTTACCGCCGGAGCCATGAAGCCTTCTATCGGTCGTGATGTCTGCCTCGAGAACAACGAACTTTCGCTGCAAGGCAACATTCTTGAGTAGGTGCAGAAAAAATGTCTTGCCGCTTCCATATCGGCCAACGATAAATCGTACAAACGTTCCACCTCGCTCAACTTGATCCAGGTCCTGAATCATTGCGTTGACTTCTTCCAGCCTACCAACCTGGATGTGGTGTAGACCAATAGCGGGAACAACACCCGAAGATAAAGACCGTAAGACTGATTCGCGTTCGCGGGGCGATATTCGTGACATCTTTTTATCTACTCTCAAGTAACGTTAGGTGAACAATGAGGTCGGCATCGGCTTCTTCAATCAGCCAATCACCAAATGCATCCGTCGACCACTCATTGATGGTTTCCAGTGCCGCGGAGAACATCAGTCCTTCCGACCGTGCGAGTTCTTGTGCCTCTCGCATGTTCCAGCGATTTTGTGTCGCCAACTTTGAGCAAAAGGCTTGGTAACGACTTGGCATTGTTGAGAATCTGTTGTCCGAGCACTGATCAACCATTTGCGAGGTTTGGTCTGTGGCAATGACTGCCTCAGCAGAGACGAACTCTTCAAGTGGTTCTTCTGAAGCGTCAACATTCTGCACGACCAACGATTCTTCCGAACCGTCGAATGAATTAGTGATTACATCATGCAGCAGATCTTGAACGTGCCGAGTCTCTTCACGAATTCGGCGAATTCTATCGAAGTCCAAAACTGGAGCTTCGACACTGAGCTGATCATCCGCGGTAGTAGTAGCCGTTTGCAGTTCTGCCTTCACTGACTCGTATGGAGCGAGAAGCTCAGCGAGCATATCGAGCGGGAGCGATAGTTTTTGAAATGCCGCCCGAAGAACGTTTTTTTCCTTATTTGTAACTACCTGATCTGCAGCCGCGACAGAGACTAGATAACTTCCGATTGCCTTGCGTTGGTTCTTTGACAGTGCGGTTAGAAATGTTTGCGGAACTGTGCTTAGCTTTGGACCTTTGGCGATCATCAGATGCCGCAGCGCAGACAACCTCTTTGATAGATCTGGCGTGAGGTCGAGCTCTGCCTCGATATGGCTTTCGATGGCCTCAAGCTCTCGCTCATCAACCTCGTTGTCGGAAACCGCAACAGACAATCCGAGTTCCAGTAAAAATGCTGCCGTTCGAAACTTCTCGATCGATCGGTCGTCACATAGAGCCATCTCGCAGTTGAAGATCGCTATCGGCTCGTTCCATCGAAAGCTCTTTCCGTTGATTCTGCAATCTGGCTCAATGGCGAATCCAAGAACATCTGCGGTATTCAGGATGCTCATTGTCTGTGTCTTCGTGAGCGAAGCACGCTCCTTGATCCCCTTGATTCGAGCGAGTTCGTTTACGCTAACCAGGGCCCATCCATCTTCATCTGTAACCCGTGAGATCAATCGATTCCAGTGTTCAAGCTCTGGATGATCACCATCTCGCAATTCAATTGGCAATGCCTCATAGGTTTCACTGGTAATCTCACTCGTGGCTTTGCGACTGGCACGATCAAAAGCCTTGAGCTGCTCGATACAATCGTTCCAAATCTGTATCAGTTTGGAGCATGGAGCCCGTCGAGGCTCCAATGTAGGCATCATCTGGCCAGCAACCTTTACCATCTGTTGCGGCGCTGACAACAAAGTGCTGCTTGCGGGATGATAGCTAATCGCCTTGTTGCGAGTGGAAGAAGGAAACGGCACTCCTTCTGGGAACGCATCTTCTACTTTGCGGATGAATAACTCTTTGAACTTATCGGAGTGGCGAACACAGACAATGCTCTTCATCGCACGTTCGTCTTGCTCGGCCCAGGCGTAACACGCACCCCCGTCTAATTGCCCCTGAGTTCGAGAGAGATATGCAAGGTACAATTCTAGCGAACCGTCGCGCCAGCGATTGGTTACTCGAATCGCGTCAACGATGACGTCGGCCGGCATACCGCCGCAATCAACACTCAAGTAGATAGCCAGCCAGAGAAGTCGAGTTGCGTAGCCAGCAAACGAATTGGACTGACCGAACATGGGTAGCAAGCGGATCAGCTCTCTCGCTACGCATTCATGATCTTGCCCATCAACAACAATCCGACGCTCTAGTCCGTAAAAGAAAATAAAAACATAACCAAGCTCGGCTACTTGGTGCAACCTGCCTCCATATAGCCACTGCAGATAGGCCGCACGCTGGCCCGGATTGCAGTTGTGGTAGCTCGGCCAGTATCCGAGTCGCTCCGAAGTATCGCTTTGCTTTGCAACTACTAAACCCAGTTCTATCAACGAAGAATCACGCAACTGATCGAACTTGCCACCCGTTGCATACACCAATGGATTCGCAAGTGGCCCATAGCCGAGATTGACAACCGTGCCTGGGCCAAAGAATTGAACGCTGTTCTTGGGCGGTCTTTGATCGACTGCAGCTGTGTTGTCACCTGACGGCAATAGCGATCCAATAAATTTCTTAACTCCCGCGAATGTGATTCTCTCTCCCGGCGTTGCGGTGGCCTCTGGTTTCTGAATAACAACAGGTTCTTCAGGCTTACCTTTGGGCGACACAATTTCTGCTGTGATCACATCAGGGATCGGCGGCGGTTTAGGTATCGATGGAAACAGCCCTTTAACCGTTGAAGCCTTGAACCATTGTTCTTTCCCCTCCAAGCACAACTCATGCTCTGGCTTTAGCTGCCCACTACGTGCGAGCTGCTTCAGTTGATTGTCGGTGACGCCATTGACCTGTTTCGATGCCGTCTTAATTCGCCACAAACGTTCGGGTTCTGGAGGAACTGCGTTAACCGGAGGAAACAATCCAGTTACACGATTGGCGGGGACCCAAGGGTCAGCCGGCGATTGTCGAACAAGATGTTCGGGCAGTATTTTTTTCTCATTGGCAAGAGCGCGCAACTTGGCCGAGTCGAATGGCCCGTACTCGCGACCATTTATCTGACAGTACCAAACTTTGCTCATCGACAGCCCACTAAATGTTTGAAACGAAACGGTTGCTAATGGGGACCTTTGAGAACAGCTCCAGCTTTTCTACTAGCCCTTATCAGAGTTAAGTGGAGCGATCCTGCGCTCTTTGCAAAGCAAGTCGATCTGACGGAGCGCCAGTTTCGAAGGTGCCGTCCATCCGTTTTCCCAGCGATTCACGGTCGCGAAGCTGACACCCAGCGTCTCGGCCATCGCCTCTTGGGTAAGGTGCAACCGTTCGCGCAGTTCCTTAACACGGCCGCCGAAATCGCCTTTTGTCTTGGTCATACTCCAGTCTCCTGAAAAACTGGGCGGTTTTTTCCGAACTCATCCCCGGGGCTGACGCCCGACGGTGGGAATAGTATAACATGTGCGATAGCGGTTGTCTGCGGGTAGTATTTCTTTAGTAGATACAAATGGATGTCGCTGCCTGTTCTCGGTTTTATCTCGTTTTCAATTGCGATTACTCGACAGTTTAGATTCATAGAAAGTACTAGTTGGCATTTGGACCGGACGGTTCGGGACATCCAAGTGTGCGGGGCATCTCGTAGCCTTCGCCTTCCTAATCTAGGCTCACGACAAAGGCTTCTAGTCTGCGGAGTAGAACCTACCAAGGCAGTAAAGGAGGTCGACCAAAAGTGTCGCCACTGAAATCAATCATTACCAGCAACTAGGAAGGGGCCATCTTGTTTCGGATTCTGCATCTCTCTGACCTTCACATACAAACCACATCTACTTGGGCTAGACTTCCCATACTTACAGGGGCAAAGCAGCGCATTTTGGAACAAGCCGCGAAGGAAAACTTCAATGTAATTGCCTTCACTGGTGACATTGCTTTTAGTGGCAAACGCGAACAGTTTCAGATAGCAGCTGAGTGGTTAGACGATCTATGCCTTGGTACTTCTGGCCTCAATATGGATCGGAAAGAGCTTCTTTTTGTGCCCGGAAACCATGATATTGACCGGACTTTGATTTCAGCCACAGCCTCAGCTATAGAAGAGCAGCTTCGCCTTGCTAAAGAGCAAGCGAATGTAGCCAGATTCTATGACGATTTCGAATCACTACAGCTGCTGCTTAGACGCCAATCTGCATACGGAGAATTCTGCTCTTCTTTCACTGGTACGCTAGATTTCGCAGAAGCTTGCTGGTCTCGTACCTTTGAATACCAGGGAAAGAGAATTCGGTTTGACGGCATTAACACTAGCTGGCTATGTAGAGGAGAAGATGATCACCGACGGCTACTCATTGGTCAACCTCAACTGTCGGCACTTGCGCAAAAGCAAGACCAAGCTGACTTTGTCATCGCATTGGCTCATCATCCAGTCGCAGACCTAATGGAATTTGATGAACGCAATTTCATTTCATATTTGCGATCAAGCAGTGACATGTTTCTACGGGGACATCTGCATGATCCTCAAGCCGTTTTCAGTAACAGCCAAGCGGGCGGATATCTTGAACTAGCATCTGGCGCTCTGCATGAAAGCTATGAAAGTACCAATCGTTTTAGTGTCATCGACATTAGTGACGACCTGTGTACGGTACTGATAACTACATATATCTGGCTAAACGGTAGATGGATACAGGACCGCAACTTCTTCGAGACTGAAAGCGGCATTGGCCGATTTGACATAACTCCGAAACACTGGAGCACCGAGAATAACGCCGTAGCCAACATATCTGCAATCAGCCAAATCGAGGATGGTGCCGTAACGGCACCAGGAACCGATTCAAATAAGTCCGAAGCAAAGAATACAATAGCAGCGTTTCCTCGGTTTGGGTACCAAGCAAGTAAACAAGATTTGGCTATCCGCCAAGCAGACTCGGCTGATTGTATCCTAGAGCTTAGGAACAATCGGTATTTGCGGATTGTCTCTGACACAGGCTCGAAAATCGAAGGCTTCCTCGCAAATATTGTGTCGGAGATTAAAAAGGACTCGGGCGACCTGCCTGTATTGATGTTGCCATGTGCAGGTGTATCCACCGGACGTTTACTGCAGGACTCTTTGGCACTCGCAGCCTCATGCTCTGTGACACTTTTCGCTGCCGCGATTCGCGAACTTGGCGAAGCGGTACTAATCCTTTCGAATTTGGAAGAGCAAGCCGCAAGCGAAACGTCTTCACCATCGATAGAGAGCACAGTAGGTGCCCTACTCGATTTCTGCCCCGCTTTGATGGTTGTAAGAACGTCACCGTTGCCGTTTGCTGAAGGAGTTAGGTTTGTTCGGGTGGGCGCATTGGATGTTGCCGACACGAGGGCATATCTGGAAAACTCACCACGTTTTAAAGGGTTAAAATCTGCGACGGATTACACTAGGGTTCACAGAGTGACTGGTGGTGTTCCCCTATATCTTGACGATGTGGTTAGTGCTTTAGAGGTGTCTGGACTAGAAGATTCGCTAGCCCAGATTGACCACCAGTCTTCAGTCGAAGCTGAAGTGATTCCCGAAGCGAATCGACAACTCGTGGATGAACTGTCGTCTAATGACGCAAGCAGCGATCTTGAGCGAGTACGTCGCCTATTATGGACTCTTTGCATTTTGGAGCGAGGAGAGTCGCTTGCGACAATAAAGCGACTTGACCCTCGAAGTCCAATTTGGCCCAAGCATGCTACCTATCTACAGCAGCGGGGTTGTCTAGAAGTCATTGATGCAACGCCTAAGCATTACGGCACTATCAATTCGCTCTATCCAACCAGTGGCGACAAGATCCTTCGCGTCCCTCGACTCCTCAGAGATTTCGTACTGGCGAGGATGACTCACGACGAACAGGTTGATTTGGTTCGGTCGGCGTTGAGTTTGTATTTTGCTGACGATTGGCGTCAGGGAATTGTTCGGATGCGTAGGCGGGTTGCTTTTGGCTCCGAGATATCAACTCACCAGTCCGGAAACGAAATGACGATCTTACGCTACGTTGTCAATCACTCTAGTGACTTCTTCGATGATGGGAACACATCCTGCTTTTCGTTGGGTCTGAGCTACATTAACCAGTTAAAGTCTAAAGGATTCTACGGTGAAGCATACGAAGCTGCGCGAGAATTCCTTGGTTTTGCTTCAAGGCAACAGTTGCCCAATAACTCCGAAGAATTGCAAACCTTAAGGACTCTCGCTGGTGCTTGTGCCCGAATGATTGGGGAGCGTGATGCATGCATCCAATTCGTTGGAGACGCTTTACCCCAACTCCGAATGGCAAAGGTTAAAGATAGCCTTGCAGATGCTCTGGTGGATATCGCATTGGCAAGCCAAGGGATGGCTTTGATTTCAGAAGCAAAGGCTTATGCTGAGGAAATACTTCTGATTGTTCCTAAAGAATCCTCACAGTACTTCCAAGCAAAAGCAATTCTGGCCGAGATGGAAGATGATAAAGGGAGCCGTTTGCGAAAACTTCGCGCTTTGAAGACACGCTCGCGCAATCTAGGACTCCATACTGTTGCAGACAATATCACGCTTGAGATTGTAAAAGAAAGCGATGACACCGAAGAGAAACTCAAGCTATTGGCAGACGTTCGGTCGCGCGGCGAGAGAGAGTACAACTATGTACGAGCTACGATACGACGAATCGAAACGTTGTTGGATTCAGGCCGTATTGCGGAAGTAACGATCGTAGACAAACAGGATCTATGGCGTAGTTACGCGCCGTCGAACGTTTTCGCGATTCACCGTATTGGGACCGCCAGACTCATAGATGTTGGCGACTGTCCCCAGAGGCACGGTACCACCGCCAGGCAAATGAATCGCGAGCCGCTTCAAACCTGCTATATCTTCACGGTACTCATCTTTCATGCGTACCACCAAATCGAA
>JALOQS010000397.1 GCA_025459355.1 Pirellula sp. | reverse complement strand
CTCCATGACTCGACTAAGCTCTTCCGTTCGTGTGTTGGCTTCGTCAGCCGTCAGCCCAAAGCCAATCGCAAAGTAGCGTAGAATTTCACGAGGCGTTAACCATTGATATAGCCCCGCGCTAGCGGAAACCAAACCGATCAAACTTTTGATACGCAAGGGATCTTCGGAGACGCGGCAGCCCATAATGGTCGCTTCACCGCTCGTAGGCTGAAGCAAACCCATAATGATTCTAAGCGTCGTTGTTTTGCCTGCGCCGTTGGGACCGAGCAAACCATAGGTGACGCCAGACTCTACCGCAAAGGTAACACCATCGAGAGCCAATGACTCTTCGCTATAACGCTTGGTAAGCTTCTCGACTGCAATCAAATTGTGCTCTCCGGGTGATGTTCCTCACCTACGTTTCAGGTTGTGATTTTACGTCGCCAGCTTAGCCAAACTTCTTGCGAGCTTGGGTACCTTGTGCGCTCGAGCGAACTTCATATCCCATAGCTACGAGTTCTTTTCGATGCTCATCGGCACCAGCGTAGTCTTTTCGGACACGAGCATCATCGATCAAGCGACATAGTTCTTGAACGCGTGCATCGTCTCCTCCCTCTGTTGATTTGGTGAGTTCGGTAATACCCAGCACGCTATCGATCACCCTCAACGCTCCCAGCTCGGCGGCAGCGTCATCCCCCGGTTTGGACATCCACTGGTGCAATACGGCGAGAGCCGAGCTGATGTTCAAATTATCCGCCAAAGCTCCTAAAAATTCCTTGACCACAGGGTGTTGCAATGAAGCCACGCGATCAGGAATAGGCTTTCCGCTAGCAGCCCCTTCGAGTTTCTCGGCAAACTCCGTGAACTTGCGAACGGCGTTCGCGGAATCTTGCAACCCCTTGATTGTAAAGTTGCACTGGGTGCTGTAGTGGGAGCGGATCAATTCATAACGCAGTGCCGCCGGGTGGATCGGATTGCCAGTCGCTTTGCCATCGAGAATGTCTCGAACGGTAAAGAAGTTGCCTTTGCTCTTGGACATCTTCTCACCCTCGACGAGCAAGAACTTAGTATGCATCCAGAATCGAGCGAAAACGTCTTTGCCGGAGGCTCCACACGATTGCGCGATCTCACATTCGTGATGCGGAAAAACTAGATCCTCTCCACCGGTGTGAATATCGATGATATCGCACGCGAATTTCGACATGGCCATGGTAGAGCATTCGATGTGCCAGCCGGGATAACCTGCTCCCCATGGCGAGTCCCACTTCATCAAGTGTTTAGGATCTGGCTTCCAGAGTAGAAAGTCAGCGGGATGTTTTTTATTCATTTGATCTTGGTCGTTCACCCGACCGCCGGCACCGCTGAGCAAGCCTTCTAGCGTGTTGCCGCTCAACTGACCGTACCGTGGAAAGGACTCCACGCTGTAGTAGACCGCCCCATCTTTGCCGACATAGGCATGGCCATTGGCGACCAGTTTCTCGATCATGGCGATCATCTCCTGGATGTAACCCGTGGCGTGCATGACGCGATCGGGGTACTCGCTGGCGACCTTTAAGCCCAATTTTTTGCCGTCGTTAAGAAAGGCTTTGGTGTAGTAGTTGGCGATTTGGTAGGGATCATTGGGATCCTCGACCGAGCCATCCTCCACTTTGCCACTTTTCTTGGACTCTTTGAGCCGCTTGGCTGCGACTTCCATTTTATCGAGCGCTACACCGTTTTCGTCGGTTTCTTCGACCATGTGGCCGACATCGGTGATATTCATCAAGTGGATGACTTCGTAGCCGGACGCTTCCAGGAAACGTCGAAGCAAATCCGCGAAAAGAAACGAACGAAAATTGAACGAAAATTCCCGATATGGGCAAAGTCGTAGACTGTTGGCCCACAGGAGTACATACGAACGGTCTTCTTGTCGAAAGGCTCAAAAGACTCGGGCTTCCGTGTAAGACTGTTGTAAAACTGAATCATGCCTTCCTCAAATCCATTAATGCAATCGAAAACCAAAATCTTGGGATCGGACGCAAACCGCGTCACCCCAAATGGGGGGCGTGCCGTTAAATGTAAAGTTTCCTTTGCAAAACGGCAAAGCCACTTCTTGTCTCAATCTGTCATGGTAACGATTGTCGTTTCTCTTTGCACTCCCCCAGACACAGCCGTCCTGTATGTAGTTCGAGCCAGCCGATTTTTTTAGAGTTTTCAGATCGACGTCCTAGGAGGCAATCAGCGGTCAATCGAGGCTACAGAAAATGGGACGGGGGGGGGCGCATGGTTCGGCGTCTACGAGTATTGGTTGACCGCCAATCAAATACGCACCAGGAGGCATGCCAGCAGCGATCATGGAATCGATCGTTAGAATGACCTTGTTCGTCGGTAATCGCTTTAACCACGACTCTAGTAGCCAAACCGGTAGATGGACCCCATCTGCGATCAAACAAACATACCATTGATCACGGATGTGTTCCGCGATAATCAACAGCCGCGACAAGAAAGTGTCAACGACTTGGTCCTCGCCGACATCTGAGTGGATTGGGATTGAGCCAGCTAAGCTGCCACCTTTCGCAGTTGATTGGCAAGTGTTTCCAGATTTATCGCCTCAGCTTGACATCAATACGTTTTTTGAAGTCCTTGCCGACAGCAATTAGGTTATCAACCTCCATGAGCTTAGGGTCCGGTGGATCGAAACCTTTCCATTCAAAGGAGCTATTGATAGTTCCTTTCATGGAACCAGAGAGTCGATTCTTTACCGTCTTGACAACCGTGATGGGCAACACCCATTCTTCACCGCTTTTTTCCGATCGGAATTGTTTCCACGTTATAAAGTTTGAAGTCACATATGCATCTGAAAACTGGTCTTCATTAGAGTAAGGCATCTTTGCCTCCTCAGGTTTGAGCACCCCCGAATGAAATTCAAGAACCATACCTTTATCGAAACCGTCATGGGAGATTATTATTCTGTAGCCCACCGTAAGCTCATCGCCTCGGGACGTAAGCCGCCAAATTCGAACAGGTTTACCATCTCTTTTTCCGTCCTCCACTTGCACGCTCATCTTGCCTGCGCCAACTGCGGCTTGGGTATCAACCATTTGTTCAATAATTCGTTCGATTTCCGTCTCGCTTAAAGCGTGGTCCTGGAAAAGCATTAGGGGAAAAAAACTCAGATTCAAGGCAGGCGTCACATACTTCAGTATTTCAAAAGAATCTTTACCTGACCTGGGACTGACTTCTCTTGTTTGCCGTTGAAAATCGAACTCCTTCAGATATTCGTTATCGCAAATGACAAATCGAGTGTCACCTTCATCCTCAACCTCCTCTTTCACACCGGATTCTTCACTCCTAAAGTCAACCGAACTCACACCATATGAGCACACGACCGAAACGGATTTGGTTTCGTGATTGGAAATCAATTCCGCTATCCTAACGTACTCGTAAAAGGAACTCTTCGGATTAAGAACGCGGCCCTCGTGCTCCCAACGGGGTCGATCACTTTCTCGCTGTTCAGTGACTCGGATTTCTAAACGATGTGATTTGACTTTATCTGGCCAACTCACGTTTCTGAGCAAATCCGCCACCAGCTCATCTTGCTGAGCCAAGCACCTGTTGAAAGATCCCAGACCAATTAAAGCCAACAGGGTGGTCGCTACAGTTGCGGCGATTTTCATGGAATAGCCCTTGTAAGAAATCAAAACGAATCAAAAAAGCTCAAAAGGAATCAAATGACTAAATGATTCTGATTGATCGAGCATTGTGGATATTTTCTGGTGCGGCACATGGAAGGAACGTTCGATATTCGCATTCACCATTAAACGCAACTCTTGGTCCGGCGCATCCTTAGAGGACAAGACCAATTCTGCAACCGTGAACTTCTTAGCTCTTACCTGAGGAATTTTCACAGTTAATTCGGACACATTCTTTGTGGCCTCCCCGGCGTTCAATCGGCTTGCCGGTATCTTTGCTTGCACGCAACTACATGTCGTTTTAACTCGATCAAAATGAAGCAACACCTCTGTCTCATTGCCTAAAAGAAATGAGCTGTTGACTGTCGCTCCAGTTTTGACATTACCAAGGTTTATTTTGGCACGATATTCCGATGACCGATCTGTACTTCGACTTGCGATAGGGACAGTCGCCGCTACATCACCCCGATTCGACTCAGTCAAATTTTGGGGAGAATCTTGGTCTGCAGCAGCCCTTGCAATAAAAACTAATAAAGCAAGTATACCAAGCTTTAGGACGCCAGTGGCCACTGGCCAGTGTGCCGAAGAATGCGAGGACAGTCTAGAGGAAAGCATTTTCACCCCCTGCGGTCAAGCAAGTGTTACTGATCGGGAACAGAACTCACTTCTAAAATCTACAGACGTAGTGATTAGACAGTCAAGTCAAATCCCCCAAAAAATAGTGTGTTTTTTACTGATTCGTTAAGCGGCTTGCGGCCCCCCAACTTCAACAGCAAATCATCTTCCTCAGGCATGAGGACCTCTGCTATGATCCCTTTTCCTCATGGAAATAAATTCTAACCTTTTGCGATCTCGAACAAAACCAACCGCAACTTGATCACATCGTCGCACCTAAGTCTTTCGACCAGTTGACCAAATCGCAGTAATCAGAGATTTGGGGTATCACTAAGCACATCGCTGCCGCCTTAAGATACACAACTGGATAGAACTTATAGATCAATGTCGTCCGGCTAACTGATCAGCTTGGCTGCATTTTCGAAGAACCAGCCATGTTTTTGGGATTCGCCAAATTGTAGCTTTGATATGACCTTCTCGATGTCCTCGAGCGTCGAGGCGGAACCGGCCAAATACTGATGGTCTCGATGCCGTGTTCGCCGATCGGCTTCAACTAGTATTGAATCAAATACTCGCCAGGAGGCATGCCAGCAGCGC
This sequence comes from Pirellula sp., assembly GCA_025459355.1. Lineage (GTDB taxonomy): Bacteria > Planctomycetota > Planctomycetia > Pirellulales > Pirellulaceae > JBKCUI01. The sequence goes on along the minus strand of JALOQS010000397.1, from coordinate 491 downwards.
TCATGGAGTCGCTCGTCAGGATGACCTTGTTCGTTGGCAATCGCTTTAGCCACGACTCTAGTAGCCAAACCGGTAGATGCACCCCATCTCCAATAAGCGAAATGTACAATCTATCACTAAGCGCGAGAACTCGTTGGATGATGTTATCGTGTCGATGCATCTCCATCGGACATCCGTTGCCTAAATGCGTAAAGCCCACTAAGCCTAGATCAATAGACTGCTTCAAACAATCGAATGACGCATCAGTATGACCGGCAAACACGCAAACATTTTGAGAAACTAAATATCGCAGTGTCTCGAACTCAGCATCATGCTCCGGGGCCAATGTGACTAATCGAACCAATCCTCGCCCGGCCTCTAACAATCTTTGCATGTCAGCAATATTCGCCTCGACGATGTGCTTCCTAGGATGTGTTCCCCGAAATCCATCCAAGGGAGAGAGAAAAGGACCTTCCACATGAATGCCTGCGACCATCTGCCTGGCTTCTGCA
>JALOQS010000396.1 GCA_025459355.1 Pirellula sp. | reverse complement strand
CAATTTGAGCTTCTCGTTACGAGGCATCGGTATGCCCGAATCGGTGTATCAAAAATTCCAGAAGCTCATTCGCTTACCTCACGGAATCGTATTGGTAACAGGACCAACTGGATCGGGAAAGACCACGACACTTTACTCTGCTCTTAGCGAAATCAAATCGGAAGATATCAAGATTGTCACTACCGAAGATCCTATCGAGTATCAGCTAGAAGGGATCAATCAGATTCAAGTACACGCGAAAGTCGGGCTCAACTTTGCAGCCTGTTTGCGAGCCATCTTGCGACACGACCCCGACGTCATTCTAGTTGGGGAAATCCGGGACTTGGAAACCGCAGAGAACGCAACGCAAGCGTCGCTAACTGGTCACATGGTGTTTAGTACTTTGCACACCAACGACTCGGCAGGTGCGTTTATGCGTTTAGGCGATATGGGGGTCGAGCCCTTTTTGGTTGCCAGCACCGTCGAAGGAGTCATGGCACAGCGACTGGTTCGAGTGCTCTGCAAAGACTGCAAAGAACCTTACAAGCCGAGTGAAGAAGAGCTACCCGACGATTTCCCCAAAGATCGATTAGCCGACGTTCCGCTTTTGTATCGACCGACTGGCTGTGAGTGTTGTCGCAACACGGGTTATCGAGGTCGAATGGGGATTTACGAACTGCTCGTTACTAACGAAGAGATCAGGCATTTGGTCACTCAGGCATGCACGTCTGACGTGATCAAACAAGCTGCGATTCGAAACGGCATGGAAACATTACGCGATGATGGTTGGAACAAAGTTCTCGCTGGCATCACCACTATTGATGAGGTACTGCGAGTCACCAAAGCCGACTAACGGCAACGGATAAAAATTCTCGCACACGGAAAACTATGACTGAGTTTGCATACACCGCGAAGTCTTTGAACGGCGAAAGGCGTTCAGGTACCATCGCAGCGGAAACCAAATCCGATGCGTTGCAAAAGCTGCGCGCTCAGTCCCTATTTCCATTGACGGTGACCGGCAAACAAGTTGCCAAGGCGGGTGCCGGATTTTCGCTTCCCAAGCGAATTAAGAAAGAACAAGTCGCAGACCTTTGTTCACAATTAGCCGATTTGCTGACCAATGGTGTTCCCATGTTGGAGTCGATTCAGATTCTGGCAGAGGCGACCGAGAATCCGCGTTTGCGAGAAGCTGTACTACGGATTCATGATTCCGTATCTCAAGGTGATACGTTGGATTCTGCGATGGCAAGAGAGAACGGCATCTTCTCCGAGCTTACCCTCAGCATGATTCGAGCTGGCCAAGAAGGCGCGTTTCTCGAAGATGCCTTACAACGGACGGCTCACTTTCTTCGCAAGCAAGATGAAATGCGAAGCAAGATTATTGGAGCATTGACCTATCCCTCGATATTGGGCATCGTCGGTACCACCATTGTGGCCTTGATGGTGGTGTTTTTGGTTCCCAAGTTCCAGCCTTTATTTGATCGGCTCGAACAAACCGGGAGCGAACTACCAACCATTACGGTGATATTGCTGGGAGCCAGCAACACAATGATGTCCTATGGAGTGTTCGTTATTGCCATCGCGGCGATCGGCGTATTCGGGCTGCTACGTTGGATGAAAACAGGCACGGGTCGCAGGATAACCGACCAAATCAAATTACACCTGCCCTTATTAGGTTCCATCTTTCACGATGCGGCAGTCTCGAGAACTTGCCGAGTCCTAGGAACCATGCTGCACAATGGCGTTCCCCTGTTGAGAGCATTGCGAATTAGCAGTGAGTCGACCGGCAACGTTTTGTTAGCAGATGCCATCTTGAAGTCAGCGGATAATGTCACAGCGGGTGATTCACTCTCCAAGCCATTGTTGGCCAGCGGATTGATCCCACCACAGGTCATGGCCATGATTCGAGTTGCCGAGGAATCGAATACTCTCGACGACGTTTTAGTCAAGATATCAGATCGTATTGATGGTCGCATTGAACGCAAACTCGACGTGCTTGTTCGAATGATCGAACCACTCATGCTCGTATTCATCGGGTGCATGGTGATGTTCGTAATTGTCGGAGTATTGATGCCCGTCCTGGATTTGAATTCCTCCGTTGGGTAACAACAGAAAAGCACAACAACAAAAACTTGTACTCTAAACGAAAGCAAAAAGAGAAGGAGAATGGAAATGAAACGAAACAGTAACCTGCGGCGAGGTTTAACTCTGCTTGAGCTCATGATCGTATTGGTCATATTGGTTGGCATCATCGCTTTGGTTGGTCCTCGTGTATTGGGAACCCAAAAGAAAGCGGACATCCGAACAGCGCAAGCTCAAATCGGAAATCTAGAATCCGCATTAAAGATGTTTGCCGTCGACATGAAGACTTTCCCAACGACCGAAGAAGGTCTCAAACTGCTCGTCGAAGCTCCCGAAGACGAAGCCCTCGCCAAGAACTGGGATGGTCCCTACATCGAAGGTGGCAAGCTTCCTAAAGATCCATGGGGCAGCGATTTCGAATACGAGTATGAGACCGAGTCCACCGAAGAAGGTTCGGAAGCCAAAAAGGGAACAGAAACCTTTCCTCGCATTTTTTCGACAGGCCCAGATCGCAAGCGAGACACCAGCGACGATGTTGGCAACACATCCAAGAAGGATGAATCCGAAACCGAAACCACTACCAGTGGCAGTTAATCTCACCCACCACACTTCCCACCTTGGAATTCTTCACCAACCATGTAACCAACATTTGCACCGGACTCAATCCGCATCGCAAATCCCTCCCATTTGGTTACGCAACCATCGACTGAATACAAATGAAAGTAAATCACCGCAAAGCGGTTTCGAAAGGTGTCACGCTAATCGAATTGATTATCGTTCTCGTGATTATGGTTGGAGCATTGGCCATCGCATGGCCTAATCTTCAAAAGCCCCTCGGCCGAGTCAAATTGGACGAGGCGTCTCAGACTTTACGAGAAGCAATCGATGAAAGCCGGCATCGAGCCATTCGCCAAAACCAATCGATTCTGATACGTCTCCGAAAAGGGGCTACCGAGGTTCAATCTGGTAGCATTGATTCGTTTGCGGAGCAGATGGGAAATCAGACCGGAGCCACCTCGGGAACTGTCGGCGATACTCAAAGCCAATCCGCAAGCGGCGACCT
>JALOQS010000395.1 GCA_025459355.1 Pirellula sp. | reverse complement strand
CGCTCCGCGATACGGGGTACAACTAAGGCACGAGCAGATTTATTCGTTAAGCCTGGGAGAATGATAAGCCAGCGATCCCGTTTTCACTAGCCCTGAGTCGAAATCCTGACTTTCTCAGGAGCAGGGAATTGGTACTTCCAACGGAAACCGATTCCATTAGTGGGAGTGGTTCAGCCTTTTAATTGATGCTAAGGTAACGGACACAGGAGTTACCATGGATCTATTTGCCCACGTCGAAAAAGAAAACCAACAAAAGACCCAGCCTCTCGCGGCTCGTATGCGACCTGCCTCGCTGGCGGAATTCGTTGGCCAAGGACACATACTCTCCCAAGGAAAACTGCTTAGAAGACTCATCGATGCGAAACGGCTGCAATCGATCCTTCTTTTCGGTCCTCCAGGCACTGGCAAAACCACCCTGGCATTTTTGCTCGCGAAAGAAACCAACGGCAAATTCAAGCAATTGAACGCGGTCACGAGCGGCATCAAGGAACTGCGTGAGGCCCTCGAATGGGCCAAAGACGAGGTGTCCGTAACCGGCATTCGCCCCATCCTGTTTATCGACGAAATCCATCGTTTTAACAAAACGCAACAAGACGCTTTGCTGCCTGATGTCGAACAAGGTATCGTGACTTTGGTCGGAGCAACAACCAGCAATCCTTTTTTCTCGGTAAACGGGGCTCTGCTTAGCCGCTCCCAGATCTTTGAACTCGAACTCCTAACGGAATCCGATATTCGCTCCATCCTGACGCGAGCTCTCGCGGACAAAACTCGTGGACTGGGGATTTACTCTGCTACCGTGACCGATGCTGCGCTCGACTTTTGCGCGAAAATGGCTGAAGGGGATGCGAGACGCTCTCGGTGCTCTCGAATTGGCGGTCCTCTCCTCCCCCAATCGCCCGATCAAGGTCGATGTGGATGACATGAAAGAGAGTATGCAGAAAAAGGTTCTGCAATTCGATCCGACCGGCACACAACACTACGATATCGCGAGCGCTCTCATCAAAAGCATCCGTGGCAGCGATGTCGACGCGGCTCTGTATTGGCTCGCCCGGGCACTGGAGTCTGGTGAAGATATCCGATTTCTCTGCCGCCGATTGGTGATCTTCGCCAGCGAAGATATCGGCAACGCAGATCCCCAAGCTCTTTCGATCGCCGTCGCAACCATGCAAGCCTGCGAGTTTATCGGGCTTCCGGAATGCCAACTCACTCTATCGCAAGCAACCATCTACTTGGCCCTAGCTCCCAAAAGCAACTCCGCCACAACGGCTATTGCTAACGCCCGTCGAGACGTTCGTGAAGGTAGCATTATCCCTGTCCCACGACACCTGCGCGACGGTCACTATCCCGGTGCAGCGAAACTGGGCAACGCTATCAACTATCAATACTCACACAATTCCGAAGACGGTATCGCAGCCCAAGATTACCTCGGTGTGGATCGCAGCTATTACACTCCGGTGCACCGAGGCTTCGAAGTAGAACTGGCTGATCGACTTGAATCCATCAAAACCAAACTCAACCAACACGAGTGACTACTGCAACCACTCCGGCAATTGACCGTGAGCTGGCAACGCAATCATTTGAATCTTTTCGATCGATTGAATCGCCATGAGTTGGTCCAACGCAATGTGAGGGGGAACGCCGTCTAGATTGAGCACGCCAATCGCGTGACCGCCGGGCTGCTGATTGGCTCGTCCGACCGACATTTGCCCGATGTTGACCTGATGCTGGCCAAAGACGGTTCCTACACGACCGATGATTCCCGGAACGTCGGTATGGGTAAAGAACAGCAAGTGCCCGTCTAAGTAGGCTTCAAGTCGGTAGTCGTTGATCGAAATCAAACGGGGCATGTTGTTGCCAAAAACCGTTACGCCGGCTTTGACTTTGTTGCCGCCACCACTCACCTCAGCCGTGATCGACGAACTGAAAGCGCCGAGCTCACGCGTTTTGTTTTCGGTCAAATCGATGCTCCGTTCGCGAAGCAACATTTCGGCGTTAATGATGTTTACCTCTTCTGGCATGGCACGTTCCATAAGCCCCGCACAAAAAGCGGCTGTCAACAGCTTGGTGTCTTTGTCGGCGACTTCGCCACGATAGTTCAATTGGCAAGCACTAATACTGCCCTCGTGCCATTGCGACATGAGCATGCCGAGTCGGTAAACGGCATCGAGATAACCTCGAAGCGAGTCTAACGTCTTGGGATCCAAGGCTGCGACATTGACGGCATGGCGAATCTCACCCGTCTTGAAGAAGTTGATGAGTAGCTGAATCCCCTCAATGGCAACTTGCGTTTGCGCTTCTTCGGTGCTCGCTCCAAGGTGCGGGGTGCAAATAACACCTGGCATTTTGAACAATGGACTGTTGGTGCATGGTTCCTCCTCAAAGACGTCGAGTGCTACACCACCAATAATGCCTTGATTGAGTCCTTCGATCAAAGCTGCTTCTTCGTAGATGCCACCTCGGGCACAATTGACCAATCGGATCCCTTTTTTAAGCAGACCTAATTGTTTGGTGTTAACCAGATATTTGGTTTCGTCCGTGAGCGGAGTGTGAACGGTTAAATAGTCAACACGGGGCAACAGATCTTGAACGACATTGACCTTTTCAACCCCTATCTTGCTGGCTTGTTCGTCGGATAGAAACGGATCGTACGCCAAGACACGCATTCCAAAGGCAATTGCACGAGTTGAAACCTCGCGGCCGATTCGACCCATGCCAATAACTCCGAGGACTTTGTCAGCCAACTGAGTCCCCATGAACGATTTTCGATCCCATTTGCCATCGCACAGACTTTGGTAAGCTGGCGCTATGGAGCGAGACAAGGCTAACATCAGTGCAAAGGTATGTTCGGCGGTACTGAGTGTATTCCCTGCTGGGGTGTTCATGACCACAATGCCGAGTCGAGTCGCGGCGACTTTGTCGATGTTGTCGGTGCCAACCCCTGCACGAACGATGGCTCTAAGGCGTTTGTTTCCTTCCAACGACTCTGCGGTAATCTTGACTCCGCTTCGAACGATGGCGCCGTCGAATTCGTTGAGTGACTTGCGAAGCTCTTCTCCCTTAAGCCCCGTGCGCACCTCATATTCGAATTCGGGTTCTGCATTGAGGAGATCGAATCCTTCTTGAGCGATGGGATCGAGAACTAAAATTCGATAAGCCATTTTGAAAACTTCTGGAGAGTATGCGTTATGACAGTTTTGGGTTGTGTTTTTTGTTTTGGATCGGTCGTGAGTTAGCCCTTGAGAGACTAACTGTTCTTTTTGGCGAAGTCGGACATAAAGGAGGCGAGAGCTTGTGCACCCTCCATCGGCATCGCGTTATAGAGACTGGCTCGAATGCCACCAACACTGCGGTGCCCTTTGAGCGAATCCAAGCTGTGCGATTGAGCTTGTTTCAAGAAAGCGGACTCGATCTCTTCGTTGGGCAGTTTGAACGTGACGTTCATCAACGAACGATCGGATTTCTTAGCATGTCCTGTGTAGAGAGTTGGGAACTGATCAACAACATCATAAACCAGTGCGGCTTTTTTCTTGTTGATCGCGTACATGGCGTCGAGTCCACCGACCGTGGATTCCAGCCATTCTGTAACTAATCCCAGAACATAAACCGCAAACGTTGGCGGCGTATTCCACATCGAATCTTCTTTCGAATGGTTCTTGTAGTTCAGGTAGCCGGGCAACTGGTCGTTAGATCGTTCCAATAAATCTTTGCGGATTACCACAACGGTAACACCAGCAGGGCCAGCGTTCTTTTGAGCACAAGCGTACAACAAGCCATACTTCGTGATATCGAGCGGTCGATAAAAAATGTCGGACGACGAGTCGCAGACGACTGCACGTGCACATAAGCCGCATCGGAGCGAACCTTGAGCTCACCAGCCCCTGGCAGCCGATCGTAGTTCGTGGCAGCCGCATCAAAAATGACTTCGGTTGCCCCCTCTTTTTTCGCTTCGGCCAGGGCGTATTTGCCCCAGGAGCCGGTCAACACGTATTGTGCCGGTCCGGCATGGCCCCTTAGCAAATTCATAGGGATCATGGAGAATTGCAGTCGGGATCCACCTTGGAGAAACAACACGTCGTAGCTGTCCGGGACGCCCAACAAACGAATGATTCGCTGCTTGGCGGCTTCTTGAATCGCCATAAACTGCTTGCTACGGTGGGAAATCTCCATCACGGAAGCCCCACAGCCTGGCAAACACAGCATCTCG
>JALOQS010000394.1 GCA_025459355.1 Pirellula sp. | reverse complement strand
CATATACGATCGATACAACTTTAGTCTTTACTACACGGTACCTGCAGCAGCAGAAATTTCGGCCTTGCAAGTGCCGACGTTCCTTTGCCCATCAACAGTCATCCCACGGCAAGTGCCATCTCCTGCCCGAACGGCATCTGGTCAACTAGCAGAAGTTGGTGGTCCAGCGACGTACTTGCTTAACGAGGGGACCTCTAGCTTCATGACTGCCGCCACGAGCGACGGCATGTTTCCCATGCTTTGGGGCACTATGGGATCGACGGTGTATCCATCGAGTTTCCTCGCCATCCGAGATGTGATCGATGGCACCTCGAACACGATCGCTGTTGGCGAAACAACGTATGATTTTCCGCAGTATCGCTGGGCGGCGTCCGTTCAAGCACCCTTTGGCGGAACAGTGAGATGGGGAGGTGCTCGCTGGATTGTAGGATATCCGAGAGTTGCCATGGGTACCACTCGCTTTCCACTGAATGCACCGCGTGTTTCCATCACCGGAGGATACACCAGTCAGCATACTGGCGGCATTAACTTTTCGTTTGTCGATGGCAGTGTCCGATTCCTGTCGAACAACACCCAATTCGAAGTGTTGACTGCTATATCGACTCGTAATCGTGGCGAGGTGGTAAGCGATGTTGGCAACTAAGCCACTACTGATAGGCCTGATTGTTTCGCTCTTCGTTTTGGCTCTGGGTTGCTCCTCAGAGCCAAAGCGGGTTGCGGTTTCAGGCACGGTAACACTCGATGGTAAACCTGTGTCGAATTGTATCGTCGTATTGCAATCTGACTCTAGCGAGTTTGGTGCCGGGGCTACCGCAATCGCTCAAGAGGGCAAGTTCTCGTTGTCTGAAGAAACCGGGCCTATCCCTGGAAAATATTTCGTACTCGTGCACGAGGATCAACCAGATCTTGAAGAGTATGAAGAACGAAGGCAATCGAACCCAAAGAACGCATTAAACAAGCAGTTTGTCCCGGATCGTTATCGGTCTAGATCCGATCTGGAGGTAACTGTTAGCGCTTCGGGGGAGCCAGTTGTTATTGAGTTGTTCAGTAAGAAGAAATAGTGCAAGGCAGTTCGTAGGTTGCTAACACCCCTGCCTGGAAGTTTCGGAAAAATCTGAAATAGGTCAACCGAGTGATGAGTCGTTACATATCAATCTGCACCACTCCGATGCGTCTTCATGGGTTGCTAGAGAGCCGATATTCCGGCTTTTCGGCATGGGAAGCGTTTCGGCTTGGTGACTATGACGTTGTTGGTTGCCATGCGACCAAGATGTTGCTTGAGCCCCAATTGAAGCTCAAGCTCGCATGCCGAGCTATGGAGCTGGTCGGTTTAAGTTGCTATTACTTGAACGAATACGTGTTAGCTTCGCAAACCTTGGAAACCGTCTCATTGGTGCATGCCACGCACCCTGTTTGTCAGTTATTCCTTGCAGAATCCTGGATCAAGAGCGGTAAAAGAAAGCTTGGATTGGATCTACTTGCGAGCTTGAAAGAAGTGTCTCACCGCTCCCCGGAGTTGCTCATGTTGCTCGCGGGAAGTTTTGAAAACATTGGCGCATCCAAGGAAGCTCTCGGAGTTGCTCGGAGTGCTTGTGAACTAGAACCCGAGAATAGCACGTATTTAAAAGACTTGTCCTACTATATGGTTCGTTCGTTTGGAATCACGCCAGGTTCTATCGGTCTGGCTTGGCAGGCCGTCAACCTAGAACCGGACGAATCGTCGTTTCGCGTTTGGTTAGCGACGCTCTACAAATCGATCGGCGAACATCAGAAAGCGTTTGATTCGATTAAGGATCTGACTCAAGAGCAAATTTCCTCAATCGATTGTGATTGCTGTCTTATTCGCCTGCAGATGCTTTATTCATCGAATGGTCGGATGGAACAGGCGGCATGGTGTCAACAAAATCAAAATTGCAAATCGGTGGCCTCTCCCACTCGCCATGCGGATAATCCCTATCGGTTTTCTCTAATGAATTTGCCCTCAACGGTGCAGGGATTGGTGTGAGACATATGAACACTTACGATCGCGATTTTCAGGATAGGTTCGATAACATACTGCGAGTTAGTGGCTACGAAGCGGCGGCGGCTTTCGCTGGTGGTCATGTTTTACAGAATTCAAACATATCGATTCACCACGAGTGCCTCGGCATCGCACTTTGGCTTTGGAATCGTGTTCCTGAGGCAATAAAATCGTTCGAGGCTGCTCTTGAGCTAGCCGCGATGCAGCCTGCGACCGAGTTGATCTACATTCAATGCTTAGCATCTGTAGGTCGACGCAGGTTCGCATCCAATGCACTGCGACGCCTTCTTAAAGAGCTCGATATCTCTGAATCCAGCTTGGAGAGTCTAGCGTCAAAGCTCGGAAGAGTGGGGGAGTATTACTTAGCTTTGCAAGTCTGTCAGCATTTGGTGACCAAAAATCCAGCCAGTCCAGATGCTTGGTACGGAATAGCTTTTTATCAAGAACGCCTTGGCTGTGCGCCCCAATCGCTTTTAACACCTTTGCGTAGAGCGGTTTTATTTTCAGGAAGCATTTGCGCCCGTGTTCACTTGGCGAGGGTTTTGTTTCAACTCGAGGAGTTACCCGAAGCCTATGTGTTGGTTCGATTCATCCCTGTGGATGCAATTGACCGTCTTTGTTGGGCCAACACGATTTTTCAAATCGCAATGGCTCAGCAGGACTACCTTTTGGCGGAACGAGTACGAGTTCAGTTATCGAAACTTTACGAGTGCTCGACCAGTTCCAGTTCTACCTTTTAGTATTTTGAAACGATAATCGAGGAGTAAGTATTATGTCGCGAATTTTTTCTTGGATGGTTGTTCCAGCGTTTCTGTTGCTGACCTCGGTGAGCCAAGCTCACTTCCCTTGGTTGGTTAAGGATAAAGAGGGCAAAGCTGTTCTCTACTTCGGCGAGAATCTTGCCGACAAAACGTACAAGATTCCTGATTCCATCGCCTCGGCAAAGATCTTCGCCACCAATGCCAAAGGTGAGTCGCGTGAGGTGGCTACCCAACGTGTTGAAACGACCGAATTGTTCGACGGATTCGGTTGCTCAAGTCTCAAGCATATCAACCGAAGTGACCTTTGGTATCTACAACGGTGGTCGCTTGAATTACTACTGCAACCACGTGGACGTGAACGCAGCGCCCATCAATCCGCAACCAGTTTCCAACTCGAAACCGGTCCGACTGGCCGCAAAACTCGTTGCGACCAGCTCCGGGATCGACGTCTTCGCGACTTGGGATGGCGAGCCGCTTAAAGATGTTGAGGTCAAACTCTACTGCGCGGAGGGGCATGAAGAAGGAAGTGCGAAAACCGATGGCGAAGGCAAGGTCTCCTTTACCAACAAGCAAGTCGAAGACGGCCTCAATGGCATAATGTTCGGAACCCGTGTTGAAGAGACGGGCGAACTCGATGGCAAGCCGTATACGAAAGCGGCTCACTACTTGACAACAACGTTCGTCCGACCCGAATCCCAGGCCAAGTAACCCAATTCCTTAGCCGAGAAAAATGGAAACGAAAATGAACGATCAATGGAATAAGAAAGGCAATGCCTCGTTGCCGACTATCGGACTTCGATCAAAGCGAAGCACCATTGCGAGTGCTGCCTTTCTAGGAAGCTTGTTGACTATACCCACTGCGTTAACGGCATGTAACGCGATGGCCTACGGGACTCCTCCGGTGGACGACAAGAATCGACCTGAAGCACTGGTTGCCACTAGCACCGTTGCGGACGTCGGCAATGTAGTGCAAGAATCTCCGCTCGCCAAATTGCATAGACCATTGCCTGAGCCGCTCACCAGCTTTGCAGCAACGGTGATGGGTGACTATCTCTACGTCTTCAGTGGACATAGCGGTGGAACACATGGATTCGGCAAGCAGTTGCTAGTCGATCATTTTCGTCGCATTCGCTTTGATGATCCATCGGCCGAATGGGAAGAATTGGCCAAGCATGACTCGGCTCAAAGTGCAGCGTTGGTTCACGATGGGAAGTACATTTATCGAATCGCTGGATTATCGTTCATTGACAAAGAAGATGGTAAAGCGGACTTCAAATCAACGGACTACTTCACGCGGTACGACCTTGAGTCGAATACTTGGACCGAAATGGCTCCGTTGCCGGTGCCTCGATCCAGTCTCGATGCTGCGATCCTGGGTCGGGAGATTTATGTGGCAGGTGGCTGGAATCTTCAAGGTCCCTCGGCCAGTACGGCTCCTTGGCATGAAGATATGCTCAAGTTCGATCTCGATCGACCCGAGCTAGGTTGGCAGACGCTACCGGGAGTTGGCTATAAAACGAGAGCTATCTCCATGGCTGCTCACAACGGAAAAATCTATGTCATCGGTGGCATACAGGACCGAGGCATCACTCGCAAAGTATCGGTGTTCGATCCGACGAGCCAATCCTGGAGCGAAGGCCCTGAGTTGCCAGCCGACAGTCGCTCAGCAGGCTTCGCAACCAGCAGCTTCGCAACAGGCGGAAAGCTATATGTGACTGGGTCCTCCGGTGTGGTCTATCGTTTAAGCGATAATGGCGAAGCGTGGGAGGTAGAGACGAGACTCTTCTATCCGAGGAACTTTTTGAGGCTTTTGCCTATCTCGGAAAATCGATTGATTGCGTTGGGAGGAACAGGACCGGGCGGAAGAACTGCTGTCGTGGAATCCTTGCGAGTGGGCCATTCAGATCCATCTTTGTCCGCACAACCCAAACAGGTGCAGTGGATTGTTCCGTATTCGGGATCCGCCAAACACTCGCAGACGTTGGTACTCGATGGGACCAAGCTCTATGCCTTTGGCGGCAACAAGAGTTGGGCTCCTCATGACTTCAGTCCCGAAGCATTTTCTTCTGAGGCCTATCGATACGATTTGAGTGATGGCACGGTTACCCGCTTGGCTGATATGCCACGGGCCGGGCAATCGGCTGCGGGAGTGGCGATGAGCCGAAACAGCGAGCATCGCGTGATCGCTTTGGCTGGTGGGTTGGGGATGGACGCGGAATCGAAATTCGGATCGATGGACGGCGTCATGTTTTTTGATCCCGAATCGAATTCGTGGGAATCTTCCCCCGTTTCGCTGCCAGAGACTCGTGGTATGGCATCAGCGGCGGTTCTCAGTGACGCGATGTGGGTCTTTGCCGGTTCAAGATCTGGTGCAAAAAGTGGCTTATCACCGAGCACCCTGCATTGG
>JALOQS010000393.1 GCA_025459355.1 Pirellula sp. | reverse complement strand
GCTCGCTCATGAGTGTTCCTCTGCAATTCGTCTTTGAATGCAGCCACGCAACTGTTCTCGGACTCGACTAAGCGATCGTTGAATCGCGGCGGCGGTGGAATCAATCATCGAAGCGATTTGATCGAATCCGAATCCGTTGCCATAACGAAGATCAACCATACGTTTTTGTTGTTCGGACAATTTCTGGAAGCACTCGTCAAAAACGGCTTCCTCATGCATATTGAGATGGTTGGTGACGAAAACATCTGAAACCGCATCGAGTAGCTCTGGCGCAAGAGTTCGGCAATGCTTGCGTCGCGTCGATTCTTGCCGCAAGTATAAAAGCGCCTGCCGCCTAACGACCTCTCGGGACCAAGCGCGAAAATTCTCAATTTGATCAAGCTTATCGAACTCTAGGACAACGACTGCCGCATTCTGAAACACCTCCAGCGACGCATCGCGGTTCCCTGTTATCAGGTACAGATAGCCCATAAAATCATCTTGGAACGTGAGAAACTGCCTCAGATAATCGGACCTCAATAATGGCATCTGGAGTTTGTCGGAGGTCATTTCGAATGAAAACGCGGGGCCAGTAACAACATGGTGATGAAAAAATAGGGAGGCGTCGTGGACGCTGACACGAGAGGTAGTGATGTCAGCGGGATAAAGTATCCTGACGGGTGGAAATCAGACAGAAATTTCGAAGATTTTTTTCGACGGGGTTCGATGGTTGAACAAACGCAATGGCGGGAGAGGCAGGTTTACTTGTGGATGGACTGAAATCGTTGTCGATACTTCGATGGAGAAAGGCCCGTAGAAAGCTTAAAGTAGCGGGTGAAATGGCTTTGATCATAGAATCCGCAAGCGTGTGCGATGTCTGACAACGATCGATCGCTACTTTCTAGAAGATGCCTTGCGGCTCCGACGCGAACTTCTCGGATGTACAGGGATGGAGTAATACCGAAGAGGCGTGAAAACTCTCGCTGCAGTTGGCTTACGGAAAGCTGGGCCGTTTCTGCAAGATCGCTTACTTCAATTTGTGAATGATAGTGGTCCGACACGAACATCAATGCTTCTAGAACTCGACCGTAGCCAGAAGAAGCGTCCGAGGTTTGTTCATAGGGGCGTTTCATGCCCGCAATCCCGGCAACCGCTCCCTGATGGTCCAGAAGCGGAAGCTTATTGCACAGGTAAAGCCGTGGGATTCCATTTTTTCCAGGCACGAACCACACCTGATTGTACAACGGCTTTTGGCTCGCTATCACTCGCTGGTCTTCGGCAATATACTGCGCAGCGATAGCCGGCGGGAAGAAATCAAAGTCCGAACGCCCAATCACATCGCACGAGTTTTTCACCCCAATCACATCGCAAACAACGCGATTGGCACGCACATACCGACTTTTGCTGTCCTTGATGTACATGTAAACACCGGGCAACTGGTCAAACAACTCCAGCAGCACACGAGGTCGGGCAAGTTGCACGAAGAATTGGTCTTCAAGTTCTTGGGTGTCATGTGGCATGCGGCAATTCTACAAATCATCGCTTCATCTGTCCAATACGCCATCATCGAGTTGATACAGAATGCAGAAGTGGCAAACTTGGGTATCAAAGCCTCCAAGAATGCCGGCGATCTACACTCTTTAAAAACCGCCAAAGGAACTATAAATGATATACGTTAACCCCCGAAACGAGCTGACATCAGATCAAGCTGATGCCATTCTCGCAGCAGCAATAGAGAAGTCGACCGAACTCAGCGTCGCTATGAATATTGCGGTTGTGGATGCTGGCGCGAACCTTAAAGCATTCAAGCGGATGGATGAAGCATGGCTTGGCAGCATTGACATTGCGATCCGTAAAGCCAGAACCGCGAGAATGTTTGATATGCCGACCGGCAAGATTGGCGAACTGTCTCAGCCAGGTGGGCCGCTGTTTAACATTGAGCAATCAAACGGAGGATTGATTTCTTTCCCCGGCGGTTTACCAATTCGAGCCAATGACGGTTCCGTCGTGGGAGCCATCGGAGTATCGGGTTCGACGGTTGAGAACGATCACTCCGTGGCAGAAGCTGGGCTCAGTGCTTTATTAGCTTAGTTCGGCCTCTCGTTATTCCTCTACTGGAATCCTATTTTTTGACGCGGCGGCTTGCTGGAAAACGACCTCCTAGCGATCGACGTTAATCTCGGCAACGGATGAGTATGTTCATGAAAGAGCTTCTAGCAACGTTCCTCTACTTCTTTTGCTTCGTTTCGTACGTATCCACCATCGAAGCAGAAGAAGTCGACTTTAACCGGGATATTCGCCCGCTTCTCAACCGACATTGCACTGCCTGTCACGGCGGCGTAAAAATGGCGGGCGAGGTTTCGTTTGTGACTCGTGATACGGTACTGCCTCCTAGCGGTTGGGTAGTAAAACCAGGTGAGCCCGATGTCTCGCTGTTGATTGAGCGAGTGGAGTCAAGCGACCCCGATATCAGAATGCCTCCGCCTGAACATGGGGCTGCGTTAAAAGCAGAAGAAATCCAATTGCTGCGCCGTTGGATCGAACAGGGGGCGGTATGGAACGAGCATTGGGCCTATGAAAAACCACTGCCGCAGACTGTTCCGGAAGTAACGAAAAAGTCATGGCCTCTTCAGGATCTAGACTTTTTTGTTTTGAATCGTCTCGAGCAAAATGGGGTCGCTCCCAGCCCGGAAGAAAACCCTGAACGATGGTTGCGAAGGGTGACCTTTGATGTAATCGGTCTTCCCCCAACGTTGGAAGAACGACAGCGGTTCTTAGCCGATTTTAGTCAGCGCCAGGAAGCCGCCTATGAAGCCGTGGTCGATCGTTTACTGAGCTCGAAGGGGTTTGGTGAACGATGGGGAAGCGTTTGGCTAGATCAAGTCCGCTATGCAGACTCGCGTGGGCTTGGGCTGGATGGTCCTCGCAACATTTGGAAGTATCGTGATTGGGTGATCGATGCCTACAACAACGACATGCCATACACCGATTTCACAATCAAACAAATCGCTGGCGATTTACTGCCAGAGAGAACGGTCGATGATCGCGTCGCAACGGCCATCCATCGCTTAACGCAAACCAACGAAGAAGGGGGGACTGACGACGAGGAGTTTCGTGTGGCCGCCGTGCTGGATCGTGTCAGCACTGTCTGGCAGACATGGCAAGGGGTGACATTCGGTTGCGTGCAGTGTCATAGTCATCCCTACGATCCCTTTCAGCACGAAGAATTCTATCAATTTGCAGCTTTCTTTAATAACACCAAAGACTGTGATTTGGAGGACGATTGGCCAACCATCCAAGCCCCAATCGATTCCGCGGATGTAGCGCGAGCCTCAGAACTCGATCGCAAAATAGAATCGCTTCGGAATGAGCTATGGCACGTCGAGAACGAAGCGATCTTTGACGAATCAAATTGGAAACCGGTCGTCGCTTTCGAAGCCACTACCAATAATGACACTCGCTTAGCGGTAGAGTCACGTGGCTCGCACGCCGAATACCATACTGTTGGTACGGTCTCACAAGAGACGCAGGTTCGCTTGGTCAGTCAGCTACCCTCCGCGTTAGAAAAGTTAACTGCGATTCGAGTGACCGTTCTTCCTTGTTCTGATCGACGAACCGGATCCTTATTATGACCCACAGGAAAGTCTCAACCGCGAGACGGCCAAGGGTTTTGCCTCATACTCTCGCATCAATCAACCGAGAGTGGCTGCATTCGTTCTAAAGGAACCGATAGAGATTCCAGAGGGTGCTCGCCTGGAAGTCAAACTTAGCAATAACGTTTTTATTAACTCCGCCTTTCCGCTAATCGCCAAACGAGGGCATCTCGATTTGTCCGACGACCTTCGAATGATCGATGCTGCGTTCGTTGAATCACAAGTTCAAAAACGTCTTGAGCTTGCGAAGTTGCAAGATCAACGCAAACAGATTCCCTCTACCTCGGTGCCCGTTATGGCGGAGCGACAGTCGCGATTTGCAAGAGTTTCCAACCTATTCATTCGGGGTTTGTTCCTAACCAAAGGTGACGAGGTCACGCCCGCAACTCCTGCATCACTGAATCCATTGCCCCAAGGCGAGCCGATCAACAGACTGGCCTTGGCGAAGTGGTTGGTCAGCCCCGAGAATCCATTAACGGCA
>JALOQS010000007.1 GCA_025459355.1 Pirellula sp. | reverse complement strand
AATCGATTTTTGAAATCGCGTTTATCCAAGTACGAACATGACCGCAATGAACCGGAATTGCAAGGCTCCTCGTGGTTGTCACCTCATCTTCATTTTGGCTCTATGAGTTCGTTTGAAGTTTTTTTCGAAGTATCCAAAGCTGAGGACTGGGCTCCCAAAAAACTAAGCAAACCGAATGGCAAGATGAACGGCTTTTGGAACATGTCCGTCGATGCTGAAGCCTTTATCGATCAACTCATGACATGGCGAGAGATCGGCTTTAACATGTGCGTGAGAGAGCCAAACTTTGATCGTTACGAATCATTACCCGATTGGGCACAAACGACATTGGCGGAACATGCGGACGATCCTCGGCAATACGTCTACTCTATGGAAGAATTCGAGCAAGCTCGCACTCACGACGAATTGTGGAATGCTGCTCAGAATCAATTGGTGCATGAAGGGCGGATCCATAACTATCTTCGAATGTTGTGGGGCAAGAAGATATTGCACTGGTCAGATACACCGCAGCAAGCGTTAAAGACCATGATTCATCTCAACAACAAGTATGCGTTAGATGGCCGCGATCCCAATTCCTACAGCGGCATCTTTTGGGTGTTGGGTCGATACGATCGTGCTTGGGGGCCTGAGCGTCCTATCTTCGGCAAGATCCGTTACATGACAAGTGATTCGACTCGCAGCAAATTCTCCGTTAAGAATTACATTCGCAAGCACAACCACACAGCCTAAGTTTATCCTCGTTCATGCCAGTGTTTCACGAAGCCAGTGTTTCACGAAGTAGGTGCAGGTAGTAGGTGGTAGAGTCGTTCGTCTTGAAGCGTGTCGGCTATCCATTGGGCACCTGTGAAGTCTCCTCCCGCCGTGTGTTCGTTAGGCACCGACACCACATACGCCCCAGCGGTTACCCCAGCTCGTGTTCCATTGGGACTATCCTCAAGTACCAACATCGACGACACCTCGATAGCCATACGTTTGGCTGACTCCTGGTATATGTCCGGGTACGGTTTTCCTCGCGGGACATCTGCAGCAGTGAGAACAAAATTCAAATGGCTTAAAACCCCCACTTGCTGCAACGCCTTTTCAGCGAATTCTCGCGATGAGCTCGTCGCGACACACCTGGGAATATTTAAGGCTTCGACTAACGTCAACAACTCCTTGGCTCCTGGCATCAAGGCCAATCTAAACGGCAAAATCTCTTCGAATATCTCCAGGGTCTCATCATGGAGTTCTTCCCAAGTTTCCGTGAGAGACTCCGCTTCGATCAAGACACCGAATGCTTGGGGGGCAGGCAAACCTATCATTCGTTTCCTGACGGAATCTCGGTAGAGTTTACCTCGTCGTTGCATGAGAATCTCTCCGACATCGTTGTAGAGATCCTCCGTGTTGAGCAGCAGCCCGTCCATATCAAAGGCTACCGCTGCTATTTTGGTGGATAACATGTTGCTTGTTTGGTGTTTTCTGTTTTCTGTCGTTCTAGCTGCCAACATTGTCAACTTCGATGTTCAAAAGCCTGCTTACAAAGACCAGCTTTTGACACGAATTGATTCCTTCAGCGACAAGTTTTCCACAGGTGTAATCCTCTGGAATAGCCGCGTATAGATTGGTTTCTTGCGCGGCTTTCGCTGTTTTCTGACAGTTTCGCGTCCCTTACTACTACTACAACATATAAATAGCTTATTACCTATTTAGAGGGACGCTGATCTAGAGAGACGCTTACATTGTCCAACCGTCGGATAGAGTCGCATCTTTCGAGACGATCGGGATTCCGTCACGGATGTAGCATGGTTCGTATTTGTCGGAGTCGGTTAGGCTAAGTCGATTGACGACTTGGACATGTCGACCGATCCGGCAGTTTTTATCCAGGATGGCTCCATCGATAAGGCTGCCGGAACCAATTCCGCAGGGAACTTTGCCCTCGGCCAATCGTTTGGCAACCTCTTCTTCGGTCTCCAGATAATCGCTTCCCATGATGATGCTGTTCTTGATCGTAACCCCTTCGCCGATAATGCATCGTAGGCCAATGACGCTGTTTTCGATGCGAGTCCCTTTACCGATGCGGCAACCGTCCGCCAAGAGAGAATTCGAGATATGAGCTCCGTCGAGCACCGAGGGGGGCAAGAATCGAGCTCGGCTATAAACAGGTCGATCGGCATCGAACAAGTTGAATGGTGGAGCATTTTGACTTAGCGACAGGTTCGCATCGTAGAAAGCTTTGATGGTACCGATATCTTCCCAGTAATCATCGTACAAGTGAACTTGGACTTTTCGGGAACGGATAGCGGCAGGGAAGACTTCTTTGCCAAAGTCGCTGTAGTTGGTTTTGTTGAGAACATCGAAGAGAAGTTCTTTGTTGAAGATGTAGAGGCCCATGCTGGCCAGGCAGTCGCGGCCTTGAGCGGGAATACCCCGAGCGTCGATCCACGAAGGGTCGGTCGAGACCATATCGATTTCTTCGTTGGTTTTAGGCTTTTCGAGGAAGCCAGTGACGCGGCCGGAATCGTCGCAACGCATAACGCCGAGGGCGTGAGCTTCGGAGCGAGCCACAGGCTTGGCAGCGATCGTCACATCGGCACCGGTTTGGATATGGGTTTCCAACATCTTGGCATAATCCATGCGGTAGAGTTGGTCACCGCTGAGGATGAGAACGTATTTGCAATCCTTTTCGTCAAAGTATCGAAGGTTTTTGCGGACCGCGTCGGCGGTCCCTTCGAACCATTCCGTACCACCCTCCATAGTTTGCTGGGCGGCGAGAAGTTCAACGAAGCCCCCGCTGAAGTTATCAAAGCGATAAGTTTGGCGAATGTGTTGGTGGAGCGAAACGCTTAGGAATTGGGTAACCACGTAGATTTGGTTGATCCCGCTGTGCAGGCAATTGCTGATTGGGATATCGATAAGCCGATATTTGCCAGCCAAGGGTACCGCAGGTTTTGCTCGGATTTTGGTGAGGGGAAACAACCGAGTACCTCGGCCGCCACCTAGGATGAGCGAAATGACTTGACGCATATTGTTCATGGTTGAGCCTCGAGTTAGGGGAATCTGTATCGCTAAAGATACCGCAATAGGAATAGTCAGGACAGCTGACCCGGCAGTCGATAGAATGAACAAACCGAGGTTTTTCGGTGGAACCGGGGAGGCCGATGGCGGGAAAGCGTCCGTCAGAGCCCTTTTTACGCATTAGAAAATCGTTAAAGAACACGAAAACCACATGTCGCAAAGATTAAGCCGAGCCATAGAACTGACCCAGCAAATGGTTAGCTTTCCATCGGTAAGTGACCGAAGCAACGTCGAGGTAAGCCAGTTCGTAGCTGCTAGACTGGCAGAAATAGGTTTTGATGTGGAATGGCTGACTTACGAGGACGAAGAAAAAGTCCCCAAGGTGTGTGTGGTAGCCAAGCGAGGGGCAGGATTGGGAGGGGTCGCTTATTTGGCTCATACCGATGTGGTACCAGCGGAGGATTGGGAACCAGATTTTAGTGGAGCGTTCGAGGGATACCAAAAAGACGGTAGGCTCTACGGGCGAGGGACATGCGACATGAAAGGTTCCTTAGCGGCAGCACTAACAGCCGCAGCCAACGTCCATAACGATCAGCCACTTTACTTTGTCGTGACCAGCGACGAGGAAGTCGGCATGCGAGGAGCTTCCTTTGTGAACCAACATTCCAAGCTTTTCGAAGAGATGGTAACCCATGATACGATGGGAATAGTGGGCGAGCCAACCGAGCTGCAAGTCATTCACGCTCACAAAGGAGCGGAGAGTTTTGCCATAGTGGCCAAGGGGGTTAGCGCCCACACCAGCACCAACGGCGGCGTCAACGCCAATTACAAACTGATACCTGCCTTGAGTCGTTTTCTTGAGTTGCGAAACCGAGCAGAGACTGATCCGCAGTACCACGACAAAAGCTTTGATCCACCCACGTTGTCGTGGAACATGACCATAAGCAATGAACCGGAAGCAGTAAATGTGACCACATCGATGGCGATACTGAATAACTTTTTCCGAGCCATGCCCGCGGTCGATCACGAGCCGCTTTTAAGTGAAGTAAGGAGGATCGCTGAGCAATTTGGTTTGGAATGTAGAACGAAGTATTCAGCTAGACCATGGAGCGTCGATCCTCAGAGTGACTTTGTAGGCAAGATGTTGGAATTGACTGGACAGCAGCGATCGTATTCGGTGTGTTACGCAACCGATGCAGGAGTACTGCAAAGATTGCGACGAATGGTGATTTGTGGTCCGGGCAGCATTGAACAAGCGCATCGGTGCGACGAGTGGATAAGCCTCGACCAATTGAGCCGAGGGGTAGAACTCTACGAGCGAGCGTTTATGACTCGTTGGTAAGCACAAGCTGAATTAGGTCTTGCAATATCGACTGCGATAAACGGGCAGACCGTTTCGACGGGTACGTCTTTCAAAGTGAGTTCGGTAATCCATGTCGTGTTTCGCTTCGGGAGTGTCGACAAAGAACGGACCTTCGAGTGTGGTAACTTGATCGATCAGTTCCAAGGTCAGTTCGTAATAATCCAGAACATCGGTCCAAAAATGGAGTTCGCCGTTAGGTTTTAGGATTCGCTGGATGTTTTGCAGACTTTGTTCGTTAAGAACTCGGCGTTTTTTGTGCTTAGCTTTCCACCACGGATCTGGGAAATAGACGTGAACAGCATCGATACTGGCGTCAGGAACATCTTGATCGATGACGGCGACCGCATTGCACGCATAGAAGCGAATATTGTCGAGGTTATCGCGTTGGACTTTCGATTGGCAATCCCAAGCGTACTTAGCGGCCAATTCCAGTCCCACAAATCGAACGTTGGGGCGTTCACGACATTGGTTGAGCAGAAAAAGACCCTTGCCCGAGCCGATTTCCAGTTCGATTTGAGGGGCACCCACAATCCACTCGCGAAAGGATTGTTCGTCCTCGTCACGGAAATAGCGACCACGCATTTCCGGCATGTCATCGGGCTCGATTTGGTCGTCTAAAAGAGGAAATTCGTCCCCTTCGGTTCCGCTGTCTTGTTGCATATGGGTTGGGTTGAGTTATAACCGAGAGTGATCACTAGGCCGTAAAAGCGAAAGGCCGTGATACCACAGGATAGATCAAACAAAGGAAATTTGTAGCCTTTAATCCCGCCACATTCCTCCCACCTTCGACTAATTACAAAACATGGACCAAGCCAAAGCATCAACAGATTCGACTTCCAAAGAAACTCCGGGCAGCGAAGCAGGTCGGCGATCATTTCTCAAGACAACGCTGGCAACTGGCAGCGCCGCGGCTGCACTCAGCAGCTCAGCGTTTCTGGCGAGATCAGCCCACGCCGCTGGAAGCGACATTATCAAGGTTGGTTTAATTGGTTGCGGAGGCCGAGGGAGCGGGGCAGCCAAAGATGCCATGACGGCGGACCCAGGTTGCCGACTGACAGCCATCGCCGATGTGTTTTACGAACGCATGAACGACGGAAAGAATAATCTAAGCAAGACCTTGGGCGACCAGTACGCGGTAACGGACGACCAAAGCTTTTCCGGTTGGGAATGTTTGGATCAAATCTTGGCCACCGACATCAATGTTGTGTTGTTGGCGACGCCGCCAGGATTCCGTCCAGCACAAATGGAAGCCGCCGTAAAAGCAGGCAAACATGTCTTCTGCGAGAAACCAGTAGCCGTTGATCCAGTCGGCGTACGACGTGTAATGGCCGCGAGCGAGATGGCCAAAGAAAAAGGACTCAGCGTCGTATCGGGATTGTGTTGGCGATATGACTTGGGTGTCAAAGCTACGATGGAGCAAATCTTTTCAGGTGCGATTGGCGAGATCGTCAACATCCAAGAAAACTACTTGACGGGAACACTTTGGTCCCGAGTCCCTAAGCCCGAGTGGACGCCGATGCACAATCAAGTCCTCAATTGGTTGTATTACCGATGGTTGAGTGGTGACCATATCGTCGAGCAGTTCATACATTCGCTCGACAAAGCTATGTGGTTGCATAACGACGTTCCACCCGTAAAGTGCTATGGCACAGGGGGAAGACAAGTACGAACCGATCCAAAGTTTGGTGACGTTTATGACCATTTCGCCGTGGTGTACGAATGGGAAGATGGAACGCGATGTTTTGCACAAACCAGGCAAATGTCAGAGTGCTTTAGCGAGACTGAGGACTTTGTTTTCGGGACCAAAGGCACAGCTAAAATCTTGGCTAATTCCATCAAGGGAGAAACCAATTGGCAATACGAGGGTAAAAAACCCAGCATGTACGAACTGGAGCATGTAGCGTTGATGAATTCCATTCGACGAGGTGAAGCTTTGAATAATGGAGACTACATGAGCAAGAGTACGTTGATGGCCATTATGGGACGTGAAGCAGCTTACTCCGGGGAAGTGATCACTTGGAAAGATCTCATGGAGAGCGACATGAAGCTCGGTCCAGACAGAATCGCCTGGGGAGAAGCACCAGAAGTCGTCGTGCCAATGCCAGGCCGCTACAGGTTTAAAGAAGAATAAGAGCCATCCCAAAGAGACTAACGAGCGACCTCAGTATCTATGTTCAAAAACATAACGCAATTCGCGAGTGCCATGAAGAACCTGTCCCAATTAGGGCCACAGGTTCAGCTCATGCAAGAGAGATTAGAGGCAGCTAGGGTATACGGATCTAGCTACGATATACTCGGCACAGTCCATGTCGAGATGTCTGGCTTAGGAGTTGTTTTGAGCACCAGTATCTCGACAACATTGCTCGATTCGGTACACCAAAACCTAACGCAGAGGCTCGTAACAGAAGCGATGAATGAAGCCAATCGCAAAGCGAAGGAACTGCATGTGTCAGCGATTCGTGACATAACGGGTGGAGCCGATTTGATCCCGGGCTTTAATGACCTACTAAAAAATATTTCAGGATAGAGATTGAGTTCAGAGCCTACGCTAAATGTTATCTTGTTCCAACCAGAGATTCCTCAGAATACAGGAAACATTGGTCGAACGTGTGTATCGCTGAACGCTAAGCTTTGGATTGTTAGACCGACAGGCTTTCGCATCGATGAGAAGCAAGTTCAGCGAGCCGGTCTCGATTACTGGCAACACTTGAATTGGCAAGCAGTAGATT
The DNA here is from genome assembly GCA_025459355.1 of Pirellula sp. Taxonomy (GTDB): domain Bacteria; phylum Planctomycetota; class Planctomycetia; order Pirellulales; family Pirellulaceae; genus JBKCUI01. The sequence continues at coordinate 30,733 of JALOQS010000007.1, read as the reverse complement.
CTTGGCAGCACATGCTGCCCTATATCGATGAAAGCCGACTTTGGTTGTTCACCAAATTCGGAACAACGAATTACTCCTCTGTTAAGTACCAACGGGGAGATTGGTTATTGTTCGGTAGTGAAACCAGTGGGCTACCGCAGACTCTTCGATCCCATTACGAAAGTCACTGCGTTTCGCTCCCCATGATTGGACCAGTGAGAAGTCTCAATTTGTCCGTTTCGGTTGGGATTGGTATGTACGAAGCCTACAGGCAGATAGCTGGCTAATCTCGCAATAGTAGACCCAATAGCGATTAGTTTCGCTCGATGAGTTACCTATCTTATCTGATTTAGCAGGTTTACCTGCTCGCTATTTCGGACATGGCGAGGATCAGTTATTTTCCCGACCCGAGCCTTCCTCCAGCGTTAAGGTCATGAGTCAGATTAGATCCCACCAGCAAAACTCCCTACCCAGCAGAATTATGCCGCGATTCGCAATGATCACAGCGTTGTTCCTGATGCAGGTTTTAGCGTCCGGTTGTGGTAGCACGAAAGTCTTTACCGCAACCGAGCAATTGCTCATGTCCGATGCCGTCGACTCGGCGGTCGCGAAGCTGGATTTTCGGCCGCTTGGTGGTGCCAAAGTCTTCTTGGATACGACTTACATCACCGCCATGGGTAAGCAGACGGTCATGCCGCAAATCCACAACACCATGGTAAATTCTGACTATGTCATCAGCGCCATACGGCAACAGATGATTGCCGCAGGCTGTTTATTGGTGGATACCAAAGATCTGGCAGATGTCATTTGCGAGGCACGCTGCGGAGCGATCGGCCTGGACGGGCACAGTGTGACCTATGGTTTGCCCGCCAACAATTTTCTTTCCAGCGCTTCGTCAGTTGTAGGCGGGGGAGGAAATTTGCCCGCGATTCCAGAGCTTTCGCTCGCCAAACGAGAGTTAAAGAGTGCGGCATCCAAGGTGGCGGTGTTCGCATACGACCGCGAAACGCGGGAGCCCGTTTACCAAACGGGAATAGCCCAGGCGGGAAGCAACGCTCGCGACACCTGGTTCTTAGGAATCGGCCCAATCCAGCAGGGAACCATCTACCGGGGAACTCGTTTCGCTGGGAAACGCTTCAGAGCGGGTCAACCACCCTCGATCAACACCGAACCGCCGGTCGGCGTAATCGACCACCGAGCGGGGGTCGTCTTTCAAAAGGACGCAATTCCGCGCATAGATCCAAATGGCAGCAGTCCTGCGCAAATGGCGGAGGGCTCTGCGGTAGAAAGACGATAAAAATAAAAACATCTTTTTGATTGACTCTGCTGATCCACCCACATACAGTGCCGAGATCCCAATTTGGGCTGTTTTGAAGAAACGACGGATCGGAACAGCAGAGGAACTCATGTGCAGCGATCAGCCAATTCTATCTCTCGACACTCAGCTTCGAGTGGCTTTGTCGTCGCCTCTTACCCTCTTATCTGGTTTTTTCGACGCTAAGAATTGTGATGCGTTCGTACTCACATACGATACGAAGCGCGTCATTCGATACTCAAGCGGTTCGCTAATGAGTTTGTGCGGGATACCAAAAAGTCGCCTCAACAATATTTCTCTCAATGACATTTTGACCGATCATCCATGGAATCACACGATCAAGAGCGAAAATGAGTTCCTGCTGCAACCGGGTGAATGCCAACACGAAGTTTGTGAGATTGGGTTTGGTGAGGTCCGATCACAGGTCGCGCTACGTCGACAGATTGTTGTGGTCGGGACTGAGGTGGTAGGAATTCTTTGCTTTGGCTGGAAACTCGAGGAGCCCAAAATCCAGTGTGAGGAGAGTATCATTACCCATGCATTGGGTATATCAGAATCAACGCTGCTGGAAAGATGGAGCAAGTTAACGCAAGCAGAGATCCAGGTTATCGATGGAATAGCCCAAGGTCATCTCAACAAAACGATCGCGAGAAATCTGTCTCTGTCCATGCGAACCATAGAGGCTAGGCGTTCGCGGATGATGAAAAAGCTCGGCATATCCAGCGTACCGGAATTGGTTCGATATCATCTGCTGGTCAAACAAGCTCTCGAAAGCAAAGCCAAGTCATCTTGAATCGCAGACAACGCGATAGGCTTCCCGTGCGATCCGATGACTGAAATGCACAGGTTAGGAGTCGCTGAATTTTTTACGCTCGATCTGGAATGTATCTCGCGTTGAGGTATAGCCCCCAGCGCCGCTCATTCTGCCAATCAGCTTAAAAGCATTAGTGTCGATGTAGGCTTTGTCAGGGCTCATAACGAATCGATCGTCGACCCAAGCGTTAATGACCTCTCCAAAGATGATCCGATTTTGTCCAATGATAACGATACGTTCTAGTTTGCATTCCAGAGCGGCTGGAGAACCGACCACTCTAGGAGGCTTTACAAACGACGATGGCGAGGTTTGCAAACCAAGTACCTCAACCTCGGAGACCTCAGGAGGAAAATCGGTAGCTGAGTCACTCATCGCCTGCGCGAGCGATTCCGGAACTAGATTGACGACAAACTCTTTGGTTCTTTCAATATTCGCGGCAGTGTCTTTAGGTCGATCGGGGTGATCACCGATTCCCATAACCACCAGCGCCGGGTCTGAGCCGATGGCATTGAAGAAACTAAAAGGAGCGACATTGATAGAACCGTTCGCATTGCAAGTGGAAACCCATGCGATCGGTCTAGGCACAATCAACGAGACCAAAAGCTTGTAGCGATTTTGAGCGGAGATAGATTGAAAGTTGAATTCCATAGCTTAAAGGTAGCCATAACGAGATGCATAGTCCCGCCACTCTGAGAGAATGCGATCTTCTCGGTCAGTATTCTTGGAGAACCGATTCGTCTTGTATTCGATTTGGGAATTAGTCTTTTCGAGAATCTTAGCCTTTACAATCTCCAACTCACCGAGTTCCAGTTGCTTGTAAATCGTTGACACAACGTTTAAGGGATCCTTGGCCAAATCTTCGTATTTGACATCGATAATTTGTGAATCGGTTAGGCCGCTCCGACCCTGGTCAAAGGAGCTATACATGCGACGCAGACACCGAAACACAAAGGGTTCCAATTGCTCATCAGCGATGGGTCTTTGAAGCCCCTGAACTTGATCCAACGAACGCCATAACTTCATCGTAGAGGGAAAGAGGCTTCGAGGATCTCGAACGATATGAATAAACTTGGCATCCGGATAAAGCTCTCGCAACATTCCAATGCGACCGGTGTGAGGAGGACTTTTTAGGATGAGTGGTTTTTGATTCTTATACGTGAGGGCCTTTACAAACCAGTTCATCAAGTACTTCCATTTGATCTTTTGTTCTTCCGTGAAATCCTGGTCGGCCAAGGTGTTCTCATCGGGGAAACCGTTTTGCGGAAACATCATTCGCGCATAAAGAGTCGGAGCGCCGAGGTTCATCAAAGCGAACTCGTCTTCTTGCGGTAGCGCCCAACCGGCTTTCATGTTATCCATGGGCCGCTTGTCAGGCAGCAACCAACCACCGAATCGCGTCACCAGCGCCTCCGTTAAAAGGAAATGAGCCGGTGCGAAACACTGAAATGTTGTGGGGGATGCGAATCGGTCGTCCAGACCTAGATACTCATGGAGAAGTGTTGTTCCACTTCGCCAGTGACCCAAGACAAAAAGGGGAGGACCAGCCAGTGCGGTTCTCTCAATGGCGCGATTGAACAGTAGATAGTGAGTTAAGGCCATCAAGTCCGAGAATGGCATAAAGGCGGATACACCAAACGCCACATGCATTCGATTCCAACCAATTCGAAATCGATTTTTCTTCAAATAGGAGAACCACGTTTTGGATTGCATGCCATGCCAAAATCGTGGCGCCCACTCCGGATAACTATTGATGACAGACTCTGGGGATGACATTCCTTGAGCGGTTTTATGCTAGCGAATCAAATTGGTTTATGGTGAACAACAAGATAGGTAGATTACAACAGTTTCTATTCTAACCGATATAGACATCCGTCCACTTTTCCAGCTACTTTCCGGATTCTTTGGAAATTTTCTCAAGACGGGATGCGAGAGCCAATCGATGAGCGGATGGATGCGAGTATGGCAGAACTACAAAGATGCGATTCTTCCGCTAGGAATTATTGCATGTTTGGCGGTGATTCTGGTACCGCTGCCGCCGACGCTGCTGGATATCCTGCTCTCGGCCAATATCGCAATTGGAGTCGTCGTTCTTCTCACGACCATTTATGCCAAAACGCCGATGGAGTTCAATATATTCCCGGCCATGCTGGTCGCGACGACATTGTCTCGACTGGTTCTTAATTTGGCGACGACACGTTTGATTTTGACCAAAACAGGAGACGAAGGACTGGAAGCTGCCGGTGGGGTGATACGAGCATTCGGTGAATTCGTTTCTGGAGATTCGCTCGAAGTAGGTATCATTCTCTTCGTTATCATATTCTTAATCAACTTTATCGTAATCACCAAGGGAGCATCACGTATTGGTGAAGTGGCTGCGCGGTTCGCATTGGATGGTATGCCCGGCAAACAGATGGCCATCGACGCAGATCTCAGCGCGGGAGCCATTGACGAAAAGGAAGCCCAACGCCGCCGTGAAGAGGTCTCGCGCCAAGCGGATTTTTATGGAGCCATGGACGGTGCATCGAAGTTTGTTCGAGGAGATGCGATCGCAGGTATAGCCATCACCTTTATCAATCTCTTTGGCGGACTCTACATGGGCTACATGTATGCGGGTCTCTCACTGAGTGAAGCTGCATCGATCTACTCCAAGCTCACGATCGGTGACGGTCTGGTTAGTCAAGTTCCCGCATTTCTCATCTCGTTAGCAGCCGCGCTTTTAACAACTCGAAGCGCCCAGAGTAGCAACTTCTCAGGCGAATTTCTGAAGCAGATCTTTTCTAAGCCGGAAGCTCTTTTTATCTCCGGAGGCTTCTTGCTCCTATTAATCTTTACGGCACTTCCGACCATGCCGTTACTAACTATGGGATTAGGCTGCATCGGTCTCGCTATCATGATGACCAAGCAAACCAAACAACAAGTTGCACAGGAAGAGAAGCAGAAGAAGCAAACCGAAGCCTCCGCTAAGAAAGAAGCACCTGCCGAAAAGAAGGCCGAAGATTATCTCGAAGTCGATCCTATGAGATTGGAGTTAGGAGCGAAACTCATCGCTTTGGCAGATCCCAATCGCGGTGGTGATTTGATGAAGAGAATCTCTACCGTCCGCGCCACCTTAGCGAGCGAGATGGGGATCCTGCTGCCGATGGTTCGAATTAAAGATCGTATGAGTTTACCAGAGTACTCGTACGAGCTTTCCTTAAACGGAAACCGGATTGCGACGGGAATGGTTCGCACGGATAGACTCTTAGCGATCGATACGGGACTCACCTTGGGACCAATCGAAGGGGAAGAAACGACTGATCCCGCGTTCGGGAAACGAGCATTTTGGATCGATCCGAGTCGGCGACAACATGCGGAGATCTATGGCTACCAAGTGGCTGAATGCGGAGCCGTGGTCGCAACGCATGTCCAGGAAACAGCGCGACGCCATGCAGAAGAATTACTCACTCGTGAGGTGACGAAACAGTTGGTGGATCAATTGAAGAAGACAACACCGACCGTTGTCGAAGAATTGATACCTGGACTTATGAAACTGTCCGAAGTTCAACAAGTTCTCCAAAACCTACTCAAAGAAGATATCCCCATCAGGCAACTCGGTCTCATTCTCGAAACGCTTGGCGACTTTGCCCATCGTGTCAAAGATCCGATTTGGCTTACGGAATATGTCCGCCATCGATTGGCTCGAACGATATCCCACCGATTCCGGGATTCAAACGGGGTGTTAAAAGTGGTTACGCTCGATCCAGCTGTCGAAGATCGAATCGCAGCGGGGGCAGAACAAACCGATCGTGGCGTGTTTTTAAGAATGTCTCCTGATGTCGTGAATAAGACGTGCCAAAAAATTGCCGATCAACTCAGAAAACTGGAGCAACAAAGTCGGCCTCTATGCGTTTTGGTCAGTCCCAAAATTCGCATTCCGCTGCGGCAAATGACAAGCGAAAATCTGCCGCTGGCCAAAATTCTGAGCTACAACGAGATTTCTCGAGATACAACCGTTGAGTCGGTCGCGATGGTTAGCGACTAATTATCATGGGGAACGAGTAGCAGTTCTCATCAAAAACGCTGCGGCTGAATTCGGTATAATAGTCAGATTCCCACCCATTGCCCCTTCGGCCACTGTTCCTCCCACCCAAAAAAGGGATTTCTCATGAATCGACTCCAACCCAATTCGAGTCGAAGACATTTTTTGTCTACGACTGTAACGACCTCTTCAGCAGCATTCCTAGGTTATCACCTCAATCCTACGCCGACCAAGGCGTCTACGTCACCGAACGAAAAATTAAACTTGGTCGCTATCGGTGCTACGGGGCGAGCTGGTGAAAACATTGCGGGCTGTAGTTCGCAAAACATCATCGCTATCGCCGACGTTGACAAGGAGTTACTAGAAAAGGGAGCTCAAAAGTATCGAGAGGCTGCGCGCTACCAGGACTTTCGAATCATGCTGGAAAAGGAATCCGATAAGATCGATGGTGTACTAGTAGGTACGCCTGACCATACACACGCTCCCGCTGCCGCTATGGCACTTCGGATGAACAAACCTGTCTATTGCGAAAAACCGCTGACGCACACCGTCTATGAAACGCGCGTTTTAAGAGAGCTCGCTAAGGAAGCTGGCGTTGCAACACAGATGGGGACACAGATTCACGCAGGGTCCAATTATAGACGCGTGGTGGAGCTAATCCGTGCGGGTGCGATCGGACCGATACGCGAGGTCCACGTATGGGCTGGTGCAAAATACACCGGCGGCAAGTTTGAGAGCGGGATAACAGTTCCCAAACACTTGGATTGGGATCTTTGGTTAGGCCCAGCTCCTGATAGACCCTACAGCCAATCGATCCATCCGTTCAATTGGAGACGATTTTGGGATTTCGGGACCGGCGCTTTGGGTGACTTTGGTTGTCACTTTCTCGATTTGGTTCATTGGGCACTAGATCTAAAGGCGCCGGTTAAAATTAGTGCAAAGGGAACAGAATTCGATCCGGTAACGCCTCCCGAATGGGCCATTGTCGATTATCTCTATCCAGCTCGCGGCGATGCACCCGAAGTAAAGGTTACGTGGTACGACAGTGGACGCCGACCAGACAAGCTAAACGAACTAAAGGATCGTAACGGCAATCCATTTAACTGGGGTGGCGGGCAATTGTTTGTCGGAAGCGAAGGGATCATTCTTTCCAACTACGGTGAGCATGTTTTGCTTCCTCACGACAAATACACTTCCTATGTTCGACCCGAGCCAACCATTCCTGAATCGATCGGGCATCACGAAGAATGGCTTGAAGCCATACGAACCGGAAAGCCAACCACTTGTAACTTTGAATATTCCGGTGCACTCACCGAAGCAGTCCTCCTAGGAGTCGTGGCTTACAAGTCTGGTGAGGAACTGGCATGGGATACAGATAAATTCAAAGTAACCAATTCCGAATCCGCTAACAATCTACTCCACAAAGAGTATCGCAAGGGCTGGACCCTCTAGTCGGAAATTGATTTAACTGTCAGCTCGCGCGAAGTTTGTTCGGGCTCGATACGAAAAAAGGGCAGCGATATTGCACGCTGCCCTTTCTTATTTTTGGACGGATAATCGTCAAGCTTACTTAGCTGGTGGCATAATCACGGTGTCGATCACATGGATCACGCCGTTAGCTGCGTTGATGTCGGTGGTGACAATCTTGGCATTATCAACATAGGCTGCACCGTCTTTGACGGAGATCTTGACGCTGGAACCTTGGACGGTCTTAGCGGACTTTGCTTCCAAAGCACCTTCGGAGAAGACACGGCCTGGAACAACGTGGTAGGTCAAAATCGCAACAAGCTTGTCTTTGTTTTCTGGCTTGAGCAGATCCTTCAAGGTCGCTTCTGGAATCTTTGCAAACGCTGCATCGGTTGGTGCGAATACAGTGAATGGACCTTCTCCGCTGAGAGTTTCTGCAAGACCAGCGGCCTTAACTGCAGCTAGCAAGGTCTTGAAGCTGCCAGCTTTGTCGGCAACAGCAGGGATCAAATCGGTCGATGGTAGAATCACGCTATCGATAACGTGGATCACGCCATTGCTGCACTTGATGTCAGTCTTGACAACGTTTGCACTGTCAACAGCGACTTTGCCGCCATCAACCTTAACAGCAATTCGTTGACCGTTTAGGGAAACAGCACCCTTAACCTTCACTACGTCTGCGGCCATAACTGTGCCGGAGACGACGTGATACTTGAGAATCGCTTGAAGCTTTGCCTTGTTCTCAGGCTTGAGCAATGTTTCTACAGTACCCTTTGGCAACTTTGCGAAAGCTTCATCTGTAGGTGCGAAAACGGTGAATGGTCCAGGGCCGGAGAGAGCGCCACCAAGGTCAGCTGCGGTCGCAGCGGCTACCAAGGTCTTGAAGCTGCCAGCTTCAACAGCGGTTTCTACAATGTTCTTTTGGGCGTTAGCAACGCCGTTCAGTCCCGCAACAACTGCGAGAGCAATACCGAAAAATCTTGTCTTCATAGGTTGTATCCGTCGTAATCAAAAAACTTTTTGAATGGTGATGCTCAATCGAGCACGAGTGTTAACGGTCGCGAACCAGTTGCGTCATTGTACGACCGAGTCAACTCGTAAGGTTCAAAAAAATTCTATGACTGGGATGGACGTGGGCGAATGTAACCTTGTTTCTTTAAGATCTCAGTGTTGGCGGGATAACCCATTGCTTCGAGAAGTGCTTTGATTTCGTTTATTTTCTTATCGATATTTTGTTCTTCGTTGTGGCAATCTGGTTTTAGGGATTTAAGACGCGCCAATTCACGGAAAGCATTATCCACGTCGGTTGTAAATCTCACCCGGTCTTGGCTACCTTTGTGGGTCGAGGGTGGACGATTTCCCGAGTCGGATTGATCGCGTTGTGGTTCGCCCTCGTCTGTTTTCTTGTGGTCCTCAACGGGTTCAATATCGAACTGCATATTCAACTTTGCCCTGCGATGTACCGTCATAGATTTTTCCATGATCTTGGCAAAGAGGTCATCGGCGCTGTTGGAATTGGTCTCAGTTAACAGCTCCATGACATCATTGTTGGCAGTCGGTTTGATAGACGACGATTCCGAGTAGATGTTCGTCGTATTCAGTGATGGCTTGGGCTCGACTGATGATACCTGAGGGTCATTAGGATCATGGTTGCTGAGCGATGGACGTTCGGATGTAAGAGATTCGTCGGCAGCTCGCCTGCCAGTAACTTTGTCACGAGATCGTCTACCGTAAGTTGGCCCCATATCGATGGGTGTAATCGCGAATACAACACCCAGACCAAAGACTAAACCAGCGACTGCACTGAGTCCCGACAAAGTGGTTCGACCCGGTCCGGTAGGTCGGTCGCTCACAATCGGTGCATCGAGTCGCGTGAGTAGACTGGTGGAGATGGAGGCGTCGCGCGCGGCTTGAGCGCCTGCTAACTCTCGCTCAGCGGCTTCCAGCAATGCGGTTTTGGATTTTACTTCCGCTACAAGATTTGCGTACGAAGCGCGTCCCTCGGCGATGGTTCCTAATCTTTCTTCTGATTTTAACTTTTGGCTCTCCAATCGCTGTAGCTTGCTTTCGGCAAGAGATAAATCCGCATCGACCGTTGCGATAGCCGCTTTGAGTTCATTGGAGAAACGGTTTGCTATGGCGGACTGTGCGGATTGAGAAGCGATCGCAGAAGGATGGTCGGCGGTAAACTTTCCAAGTATATGTGCACCTTGGATTTGTGAATCCGCCAAGCCTTCGCGCATCCTTTTGAGACCTGGGTGAGCATTGAGCACTGAGCTTGGTGCAACGAGGAATCCTTGTGGGTCTTCGGACGCTTTCGTTAACATATCCCGGTCAGAAAGCAAAGCTTGGCGAGCGGCCTCGGATTGGCGAATTTCGTTCTTGATTTGTTCCAGCTCCGCCCGCGAGGAAGACGTGCCGCCAACGGTTTCGGTCAGCCCGCGTAGGTCGGTTAGATCTGACCCAGCGGCTCGTTCGACTTCCACGAGTTCTTCGGTCGCATCGGTTAATGCTTGGCGACGGGAATCGCGTGCACTCAGTAGTTCCAGAATGACGCCGTCAGCACGAGCTCGTCGTACTTGTTGCAAACGAGATTCGAGCGCATCGCACAGGGCTTTATTGAGTAGTCGGGAATGCTCTTTGGTATTGGACTTAACATCCAAATAGATGATTTCGGTCGTGCCAAATTCTGTCCCTTTTGGAGCGTGAACTTGTATGGCTTGGCTAGCTGTCTCCTCGACCAACTCTTTGGACGGATATTCACCAGAAAACGAAGCCGGGAGAAACCAATTCATAATCATCGGTGGTTCTCCCACCTCGACCAAGGCGTCTCTGACTACTTGATGGCTTTTCGCCATCTCAAGTATCGTTTCTTGGGCCGCTTTCATTTCGGTTTGGCTTTGAAAGCGACCGAGCCTCATCACGGCGCCGTTGGCTTCGTCCCGTACCAGAAGCGCTTGCGACGCGATGTAGGTATCGGTTTTGAGAAAGAACGCATAAACAACGCCGAGCGCACCAAAAATGATAGTCGTCAAAATCCATAACGGAGCCCAAACGAGAATGCCTCGTAAAATGCTTTTGACGGCAGGATTGGTGATGAACGAATTCATTCGATTCGATTGTCTTTTGTCGGGGTTCCGAGTTCGGACTAACAGAAAGTCATAGCGTTTGTTCCGAGAACAAAGCGGTATACCATTCCCTATCGAACCGTTTCTGTCGACCAAAAACAGATTCCGACATTTGGAAAATCGGATCAGCGATGCCGGTCGCTACGCTCGCGAGGACAACAACTCACCGCAAAGAAAAACTAAAGTTTCCACGCGACATCATTCTTATCGCGCTGCGGATTCGCTCAAGACTACGCTTTTGGAACTTTAGTTAATGGAAACTTTACTTTTTCCCCGGAGTAGCGGTTGTAGGGTCGTCCGGCCAAGAGTGTTTGGGATATCTGCGCCGCAACTCCTTTTTGACTTCGGGGTAACCATTTGCCCAAAAGGATTCGAGGTCGTCTGTGATTTGTTGTGGTCGCATGGCGGGCGACAACAGGTGTAGCAATACAGGGATTCGTCCCTTAGCAACTCGCGGTGTCGACTTCATGGAAAAGACCTCTTGGATCTTGACCGCTAGCACCGGTGCTTTTCCTGTAGCGTATTGAAGTTTAATGGAGCTACCACTGGGCACAACAATCCTGGCTGGCGCTTCTCGCTCCACGGCGTTCAATTGTTCGTTGGAAAATCTCGATCGAAGCCAATCGAGCCAAGATCCATTTTTGACGTCGGATAAAGACCGGGCTCCTTCGCAAAGTTGTTCCGCTACAGCAAACAAAACACTTTGATCAATCAGCGGTAACTCCAATTCGGGCAACCACTCCCTCAAACAGTTTACTCGCTCGATAAAACTAATCATGGTTTCGTCATCTTTGGGAAAGGTGGTTTCCCAATTTTGCCGGACCGCTTGGAACAATATCGCTTTCGCTCTGGCCAAATCCGTGATGGCTGTGGGAGTCTCATGGAGTACCAAATCGATCCAAACCGTTTGTTTTCGTGCAACAATTTGTTTCTGAGTCGGATGAAAGAAACACTCTTCTCTCTCGACAGCGCCATTCATAACCCAATCGCTATTAACTCCGCTGGCCTGCCTGACATTGGCATCACCACGTCCTGAATCGACATCGATGCAAAGAAAGAATTCTGGCTCACACACCCCGCTTTGAGGTGCCAGCGTGACACCTTTTCCTCCAACCATTAGTCCGTTGCTTTTACCCGGCCCACGCCGACGAGCCAGCCGATCTGGATAACCAGCTAACAGACAAAGCATCAGAGACTCGCGTTCCGTGTCAGGGACGACTTCTCTATTGGGACCGATCGATAATTCTTTGAGAGCCTGTTGGAGTTGTTTTGCCACGGATGTGATATTGCTAACCGCGTTTCGATTCAACTCTCCGAAAGAGGACGAGCGATTGCGTCCATGTAGAAAATCCTCGATGATTTCCAGTCGTTCAATGCAATCGCTGTCCCAACGATTAACAGAGCGTGTCACCATGCCCGGCCGGGCATCTCGGCTTTCCCTCCGATCGAACGGATCGCGTTCCGACAACATGGCCGCCAAAAGACAAGCTCTTGGCTCGCATCGTAAGCGAACGGATTCGACCAGCAATCGAGCTAAGCGAGGATGAATGGGCAAGCGGACCAACTGCTTACCCAACGGCGTAATCTTTTCATTTGCGATAGCCCCTAAATGGGTGAGCAACTGCTCTGCGGCTCGCCAAGCATCGGGATGTGGTGGTTCCAACCAAGGAAAATCGCTAGCGGATCCTTCGCCCCAGGCATAAAGTTGCAATGCGGCAGACGCCAAATCGACTCGGACAATCTCGGGTTCCAAATAAGGAGCACGAGCACGATCAGAGGCCTCTGACCATAAACGATAACAAATGCCCGGAGCCACACGTCCCGCTCGGCCGGTGCGCTGCGTGGCCGACGCTTGGCTAATATTCTCCAAACACAATCGATCCAAACCAACGTCGGAAGAGAATCGCATGACCCTGGCCAATCCGCTATCGACTACGATGCGAATGCCTTCGATCGTTAACGAGGTTTCCGCTATGTTGGTGGCTAACACAATCTTGCGCCGAACTCCCGTTTCGATGGCTCGAGATTGTTCTTCGAGTGGCATGGTTCCATAAAGCTTGACGATATCGCAATCTCGTGAGAGCGAGGATCGTTCTAGCAGAGTGGCGGTGCGTTCAATTTCACCAGCACCGGGTAGAAACGCGAGGACATCACCATCGTGTTTGGGTACGATATCCAACAGGCTGTCCGCCATGTGTTCCACTGGTTTTATCTTGGGCGACGGAATCGGACGAAAGCGAATTTGGACTGGAAAACAACGGCTATCAACCGAAACAATTGGTACAGGCCCGAGGACTCGTTGTATCGAGTTGGTGTCAATCGTGGCGGACATGATGACAATTCTGAGATCGTCGCGCATCGTTTGTTGCAATCGGCGAAGCATGCCGAGGGTTAAGTCGGAGTCCAAAGATCGTTCGTGAAACTCATCCAACAAAACGATCGCAACATCCTCAATCAACGGATCATCTTGCAACCTACGCAGCAGGATACCTTCGGTCGAAACGACGACGCGTGTTTGTTGATTGGTCCGGTTTTCGAAACGAACTTGATAGCCGACACGGTCTCCCAGCGGGCAATTTTCCTCGAATGAAATTCTCTGAGCAACGGAACGAGCAGCCAGTCGTCGAGGTTGTAACAATTGAATGCGCCGGTCATCGTGTCTCTCCCTCAATCGACCAGCAAGATAAGGGGCGATGCGAGTGGTTTTGCCTGAACCAGGAGGAGCCTCCACGACGACAATCGGATTGTTAGAGACGGCTTCCCAGATTGCTAATACATGGGCATCTATGGGTAAAGAAACTTTAGGCATCTTATGATTGGAGTCTCTTTCTTAGACCATGAGTTCGCGTTGAATACAGCCTGCCACTTCTAAACCGCTTTGAATCGCCCCTTCGATGCTAGCAGATCTGCAATAATCGCCGCAACGATAGATCCCTTCTGCAACGCGAATGGTCGGCGTTCGTGCCAAAGCAGCCACGGATTGTGAAGGGAGAGCATACGGCACCAAATACGTCTTCAAGTGCTGCCATGAATTCGCCTGCTGGCCAAACCAATCCACCAGTTGTTCACGGACACTCGACACCAGTGCATCTCCTTGTTCCGATGGGATTCCCACTGTACTCACGCTTAATAACGCGCGGTGGTCCGACGAGTAGGATGATTGGCAAAAGCTTGGAAAGCATAGGTTGTTGATTGGCCCGATTCGGTCCGCGTTAAGCACGAGGGTCGATTCTCGGAGCGGAGGATTGTTGACCGCAAAGTACACGCAAGCGGTGCTGTTAGGAGGGGCGGGAACGCTGGACTGAGCGAGGAACGAGGCGAGTAATCGGTTGGCACATGGCTCCTCGGTCGCAACGATAATGGCATCGCCATGTATCTCTTGCCCATCGGATGTTACCACCATACGTGGCTTAACGCTTGCGACAGATTTATTGAGGTGGATACTGCCGTTTTGTAGCTCCGATGCGATCTGATGAGGGATGGCTCCCATACCGCATTTGGGCAATGCTGCAAATCCGGAGCTAAACGCGCGGAATACAAAGTCGAATCGGTCCGAGGCGATATCAAAATTGGAATCCAGGAATATGCCGCGAAAGAATGGAATAAAGAATCGCTCGATCATGACGTCGGAGAATCCGAGCTGTTTAAGTCGATCCAGTGCAGGTACACGTGACTCTAGGAAAACCTGTTGTTCGGACAGGCGTGTGATTCGATTCTGATATTGAAGCAGTTTCCATTTGTCCGAAACCGTGCCAATCGGTGCGATGGCTGTCGTGAAGAGTTGACCCAAGGCCTGGGTTAACTCACATCGCATGGGATCGCCAACTCGATATCGTTTACCCCGGAATTGAATCAGAGCGCCAGCAGGAAAGCACTTCAACCCGAGTTCAGGCAGATTCAGCTCATGGCCTGCTGTTTCGTAAGCCGTCAAATAAACTTGAAAGCCATGATCCAGAAGAAACCCATCGACGCAATCGGTTTGGATGCGTCCACCAACGCGATTCCGTGCCTCCAGGACGGTGACTTGCCAACCGCTCTGCTGGAGCTCGCGAGCGGCAATAAGTCCTGACAATCCCGCACCGACGACGATGGCTTTGTGTTTATGGATCTGGTTCATAATTCTAGATGTCTTCTTGGCTGGTTGTATTTCAAGTTAACTCAGACAACAAACTTTCGAGTCCTTCGCGGTACGTCGGAAAAACCAGTGGCCTCTGCAATTCTTGAAGCAATCGTTGGGAACTGATTCGCTTATTCGAATCGGAGCGTGAGTTGGCGGTAGACGACTCCGGTGCAAAGATTGGTTCACGATAGCCACCTAATTTGGCAATGTGTTGATAATACTCCTGGCGACTAGGCGGATTGCCATCGGAAACGCAATACAGATCGTACGTCGTTTGTTTCGAGGAGAGTTCCAAAATCACATCGACCAAGTCGGCGAGATGAATCAGATTGACAAACGAATCAGGATGGGTCGCCAGAGGAACACCGTCTCGAATCGCCCGCCAATTGGGGACTCGAAGAGGACCATAAATTCCCGAGGGGCGAAGAATCAGTCGGTTCTTCAAGTCGATGTGTTCGCGAATCCAACCCTCTCCCTCTTTCGCTGCAATCGAACCGGGGCGGAGCGGAGAAACGATGCTGTCTTCGTCCTGCCAATCACCATCCGATCCGTTTCCGAAAACCCCCGTGGTCGAAAGGTAGACCCATTTCGTCGAATCACCCAACGAAGAAAAGGTCCCAGCATGGGGCGGATTGCTATTCCCGTACAAGGCAACCGCAAGTTGGTTCAATCCATCAACGTGGGTACGTT
Organism: Pirellula sp.; assembly: GCA_025459355.1. Taxonomy (GTDB): domain Bacteria; phylum Planctomycetota; class Planctomycetia; order Pirellulales; family Pirellulaceae; genus JBKCUI01. The sequence goes on along the minus strand of JALOQS010000007.1, from coordinate 15,202 downwards.
CGGGAGGGCGATTTGGCACCTGAGCATGAGAGACCGATATCAGAATCGTTGATAATTGACCACCTACGAAATCGAGCAGTCGCTGGTTTTGGTCCCAAGCAGCGTACCAATCCCAAACAATAGGCCGAACACCAGCCCTTTCGAGTTCCAGGCAAAACTCGGGCCGCCTGGTGATAGCAAAAACCTCGTCCCCCTGTTCGACCCACCGTTTCGCCGCTGGAAATCCTACGTAACCGCACCCTACAATTAGCCTCTTTGGCATGATTTACCTCTGTGGTTGATTCCGAGCAATCGGCATAACGCTTCTCCGGTGTCCATCCGTTTCCAAATGTTTTGGATTTTTCTTAAAGTTGGTGGGTTTCATTTTGACTATGCTTAGCGAATAATCGTTTTCGAAGTCGGATTGGGACGGCTGTGCCGTTTGAAGTAGATCTTTGTCTCGAGATCAGTGGAAAGTGAAACATGATAGCTAGGAAGTATGGTGATTGCCCATCCCGCCTCATAGCCACATTCCGTAATACCGCAGTGATAGCTCTCTTTTGTTTCACGTCGGTTCTCGCATTCGCGCTTTCAACGAACACCGTATTGGGTCAGGAGCGTCTTGGCGAGGGGCAATCGCAGTCGAGAACCTCAGCCAAGCCAGCAGTAGCCAGTTATTTCTCCACGATAGTAGACAGTCCATCGGCCACGACCAAGATTCCGTTGCCAGACGCATTGAGGTCGCTCGCCTTGGGTGCTGATCCACGCGACAAAAACGAGCTTGTGATTCTTCAAAAGCAACAGGCGAGTTTATCCAAGCTATTGCCCTTGGTCACGGTCAATCTGCAGCACGGTAACACTCAGGGGAGTGGCGTAATCGTGAGCGGAGATGGTTACATCTTGACCGCAGCACACGTCGCTGGAAAGGCTTCGCAACGAATTCAAATCACGCTTCATGACGGAACGAGGGTTGACGGGGAATCCTTGGGGTTGAACCGAAACGAGGATGCAGGAGTTGTAAAGATTACGACACCGCTCAGTGACCCAAAGCAGCCATGGCCTCACGCGAGCTTGGGGCGATCTAACGATTTACGAAACGGATCGTGGGTGATCGCAGTCGGACATCCTGGCGGTTGGCAGTCGGATCGCCCTGCTGTGATTCGGGTGGGGCGGGTGCTAAAAATGATTGACTCGACCATGGTTACGGATTGCCCACTTATCGGTGGCGATAGTGGCGGTCCACTCTTTGATTTGGAAGGTAAGCTGATCGGCATTCACAGCCGCATTGGTGTCGATGTTGAAGAAAACATGCACGTACCAATCGAGGTTTTTTACAACAACCACGAACGGTTGATCAGTCGTGAGGTTTGGGGTGCTTTGCCAGGTTTTCAGCCATTTATCGGAGTCGCCGGGGCTCGTGATGAAGACAGCAACGGTAGGTGCTTGATTCAAGAAGTGGGGCGAGACACTCCTGCCTTTCGTGCGGGGATGAGATCCGGTGACGTCGTCGTGAAATTTGATGGAAACGAGATCACTAGATTCCAACAACTCAAGGACGCAGTGGATTCAATGGTGCCTGGTGACTCGGTGTGGGTTGAGATCGAAAGAGACTCGAAAAGAATGCGTCTTCGAATGATCATCGGCTCCAAAAATTAGGTACATGGCCCGCGACTCCGAGAGGACACCGAACACAGTTTCGGCGACACGGTTTCGGCGGATCTCGATGGGCGTAGCGACCATTTCCGCACGGGAATTTGCTATCCTAGGGGATCGACAGTGCCTATACTGGATAAACTCTTGCGTTAACTTGGGTCACACAGTTTTGGGCCGTTTTATCGCAAGGGTCGTCGGAACGGTTGCTTGCTAAATTCGTAAGAGTGATTGCAGAATAGAATTGAGGATTGCTACATGAAACGGATTAACCGACATGCTCGCGTTGCTTTGGCCTCGGCCTTGATTTCGTTTTGTGTCTGTCATGTAAGACCTTCTGACCCATCGGATTTTAACCCAGCTGTTACATTGGTTAGTTACTCGGCAGAGGGTTCTGGCTCAACGCTTGCAACGGATGACGATGCCTCGCAAAGTCATTCAAACGAGTCATCCGGTAAATCGTTGTTGGTTCAACAGGGGTACAGTGTTGGCGATCAAGTGGGAGTGCTTAGTGGTCGCGGTCATACCAAAACCCACTACCAAACCCTCAGAGCATTTCGCGATTCAGTAGGCAATGCGTGGAAATCGACCGTTCAGATCTTGAACGGGAATCGTCAAGTTGCGTTGGGAGCCATCGTTCATTCCGGCGGTTGGATTGTTTCCAAATCGAGTGAAGTCCCTGATCAATGCGAAGTCAAATTGTTCGATGGCACCAAAGCCATCGGATCGACCGTTCTAAGAAAAGTAGATCTTGATTTAGCTATTCTCAAGATCGAACGAGAAGGTTTGCAACCAGTCGTTCTCAATCCCAAGGTCGATGTGCCACTGGGTGGATGGCTAGTAAGTACCAATATTCGATCGACTCCTCTTAATGTCGGCGTTTTGAGCGTTACGAAACGAAACGTTCCTTCTGAGCGACCCGTTCTCGGACTTCGATTGGGTGAGGCCCCGGCAGGTCAAAATGGGGCTTTAATCGAAAGTGTGGTCGATGGCGGCGGTGCGGATCGCGCCGGAGTTCAGGTGGGTGATGTCATTAAAGCCGTCGACGGAGTTGAACTCCCCAATCGAGCTCGCGTTCTTGATCACTTAAGGTCGATCACAGCTGGTCAACACGCCACACTGACATGTGATCGAGATGGTCGCAAGATGACGTTCCGAGCTCAGATGATGGATCTCACCAGCTCACTCTTTGACAGCACCGAAATGGAAGTCAACGGCGAGATCAGTTCGAGAGCCACCGGTTTTAAGAATGTCATGCAACACGATACGGTGTTGCTGCCCCATCAATGCGGGGGGCCAATTGTTGATATCGATGGAAACTTTGTCGGCCTCAACATTGCTCGCGGCGGTCGAGTCGTTAGTTTGGCCTATAACGTCAAAGACCTTCAGCCAGTGGTCTTCGACATGCTAAGAACTCTGGAGGTGGATATCACGGAGCTCTGGAATGATTCCAAGATTGTTGCAAACGGTGCCGAATCAGCAACAGATCAACTCTCTCAAAGCACAGCCTCCCAACCCGCGGTGCCAGCGAGCATCCCAGCCTACATCCAAGTCGAGTCCTTAAAGCCAGAAGTCATTGTTCCGCAAAAGAACTAAGATGGCTTTAGCGTCAGTACCGCGATCTCCGGCCTGCAATTGAATCGAACTCGCATCGAATGGCCTACACCTCGCGATATGTAGAGCGAGCGGGTCGCGTCCAAAGAAAAGGCCCCCGATGTGTATCGTCGATTCCTCACGGGCAAGATTGGTGGGGGCAGAAAAGGTGGCTTGCACTGACCACCGTGCGTATGCCCAGAAAGAATTGCTCCTCGAAAATTTTCCCAAATGGGGAGATCGCAGACGTCTGGGTTGTGGCACAAACAAAGACTGGCATTAGCGGCATCCCAGTCTTGTAAAGATTCCGTAGGTTGAAATCTCGGCGACCACATATCGTCAATCCCGAGGAAATGCAGACCATCACGTTCGAATCGGGAATTCCGCAGGACCTCCACGCCTCGCTGGCTTACGACCTCAGTGACTTGATCAGCCACTTCGACCTGCCACCAACCCTGCCCGTAATCGTGGTTTCCCAAACAAGCGAACGAGCCCAGTTTGGCCGGGCGGTAATCATGCAGCACTTTTTTAAGTTCTTCAATGCCCCCCGTTTGATCGATGAAATCACCGGTAAATGCGTGCAGATCCGCATCCAGTTCATTGACGATTCGAATGGCTTTTTGCAAGTAACTGGTGGTGACTTTGCCCGCATGCAAATCACTGATGTGAAGCAATCGTTTTCCTGCCCAGCTGTCGGGCAAATTCGGAACCAGTAACTCGCTTTGAGTTATCTCCAGCCACCGAGGCTCGACAAAGTAAGTCCAGCCCAACAACGATAGGCCCGCAGTGGACGCGCTACCCATTAGAAATCGTCTGCGGGATAACATATTCCGTAACACATTCTTCCTTTAGATAAGGTATCCGTTAGTGGTTGAACAAGAATTCGCGCGAGGTCATTAAACTCCAAAGAAAGTCTTCCAAGAACACTCTTTGTTCAGCCGATGGAACTTTGCTAAATTCGTCGAGCATGGCACGCTGTTCTGATTCGGTTGGGTATCGTGAAAGACATCGCAGATAAGCCGACTCGATGATCGCAGAATGATTAGCCCCATGCTTTTCTAAAAGTTGGTCGACTATCCCACCCGATGCAGTAAGCTTTTCATTGAGCGTGTCGCCGTTGTTGAGATTCAAGACTTGGATGATACTAGGCTCATCGCTTCGCTCGCATTCACACGTAATCCGTCTTTGATTGCGACCAAAGGTTCGAAGAAATCCGCTTTCTACACTCGAATCAAACAACTGAATCGCTTTGGTTCCTTTGGCGTAAAAAGTGGTCGGAGTTTTATCACCACCCAAATAAGCGATGCGGTCAAAGACGGAGGGAACACCCGTAATGTCAACGATGGCATCATGGATTACTTCTGCCATCAACCTGCGAGGATAATATCGGGAAAAATACTTCTTGTCATTGATGTTTCGATCGTTCGATTCACTGCTTCGTTGGTACGTTTCCGAGTTCATGATCAATTGCATGAATCGTTTTAGATCGTAGTCCATCGCGACTAGCTCACGGCAAAGGTAATCCATCAACGCTTCATTGCTGGCGGGGTTGCTCAAACGCAAATCATCCACCGAATTAACAATCCCAACTCCAAAGTAAGCCGCCCAAATGCGATTAACGATGGCTCTGGTGAAATAAGGGTTGTCGCGAGACACCATCCAATCGGCTAGAGCAATGCGTCGATCGGCCGTATCGTTAGGATCTAAAGGTGTGCCATCGAGCGGAGCAGGCGGTTGAGGTATCCCGCGCAGGGGTTGAATCAAATCGCCACGATCAGCCACCATCACTGTTCGCGCGGAATCACCGTTTCGAACCTCGCCACCCCAACCTTTGGCTCGAACGCGTGCGAACATGTTAGCCATGGCATAGTACTGGTCATTGGTCCACTTTTCGAGCGGATGATTGTGGCATTTTGCGCAACCGATCGATAAACCCAAAAACGCTTGGCAAACATTTTCGGTCATACTCTCTGGATCTTGATTGATCGCATAGAAATTGGTCGCACCATTTTGCAAAGCTTCTCCCCGAGCGGTCACAATCTCGCGAACAAAATCATCCCAAGGAGTGTTGTTTTCGACTCTACTTCGTATCCATTGATAGTACGCTTTCATACCGTCAGTACGGAGCAAATTGCTGTTTAAGGTTAGTAAATCACTCCATCGATAGGTCCAATAATCGACATAGCTTGGACTGGTCAAGAGTTGGTCGATCCATCGGCTGCGCTTATCTGGTGATGTGTCAGCGAGAAACGCTTTGACCGCTTCCTCCGACGGTAGACAGCCTGTAGCGTCAAGCGAAGATCGGCGAATGAACTCACTATCACTGCAGATAGGAGATGGCTCGAGACCGAGGGAGGCTAAATGATTTGAGACGATTCTATCGAGTTGGCTAACATCGCTTTGCGGCGCGCGAAAACGGTCTACCTCAGCGATCTTCGTATCTGTCGCAAAGGGAACTCTGATGCTAGCAAGTGCGATTTTACTAGAAAACCAAACGGATACCGCTCCTTCGCCAGCCCCTAAGATGGTAACTTTTCCTTGCTCATCAACAGCGGCTATGGCTTCATCGGTTGAAGTGAATTTAGCCCAATTAGTGACATCCTCGCTCCTGCCGTTGGTGTAGATCGCTCTCACCGTGATGTGTTGTGTGTCGTGCATGGACAAACTCACATCTGACGGGGAGACTTCAATTCTTTCGATTTTCGGATCGGTGGGGCGAGGACCAATAGCTCCGGACGCAATCCACATTTCTAACAATCGGTAGTCATCGCTGTCTTTTTGTAACCGCACACCACCTTTGTGAGGAACCGTTCCCGTCGCTTTCATCAGCAAAAGTGACTCGGCCGGATTCGATAAGTCGATACGCCGACCGCGATCTTGACGCGTGATATTGAAATGGTCGGTGGTCGAATCGTAACCTCGTAACGAAAGCCGAAAACCACCTTTGCCAGCTAACGCTCCGTGGCATGCTCCCATATTGCAACCGCTCCGAGATAACACCGCCTGGATGTGATTCTCAAATTCAATGTTCTCTCGATTCGTCGGAACAGAATCCTGCGCCCAAGTGGCATTCGCGAGCAACAAACATGCGATTACGACTCGAAAGAATCTTTTGACAAGAAACCTAGGGGGTTGGTAGGTAAATGCGTTCATGAGATCGATCGGAAAGGAGATGCTTATCGATACAGAATGGTGGGACTGCTACGGAAATTGTAATCGAAAAGTTGTCCGAATTGGCCGGTGATCTGAAGCCATTGTTTCGGGAACGACCATGGTTTCCAAGAATTCCCAGCGATTTTTTGGACTGCCAAAGAGAAAGTCGATCTCGATGTCAGGATTCTTGGCCGGAAACGTGAAGCGATTTTCGGTCGGTTTCACAGCTTCTAGATTATCTCTGCCTAGTAGATCAAGCGTTCTGGAGCCGCTTTGATCGTTGAAATCCCCGAGCAAAAGATAAGGAGTCTTTAACCGATCGAGATGTTCTCTTAACTTGGACGCTTGCGCATACCGGAATCGATCATCGTTGACCCAATCGAAATGCAGATTTACGACTGTGATCTTTTCACCGTTCGGAATTTGAACGAGTGCAGCAAGGGCAACACGCGGCTCGTTTCCGCGAGGCAATTCGATTACCTCAGACTCTAGAATGGGATGTTTGCTCAGAATGGCCAACCCGTATTGCCCGCCGTCATAATCCATGAATTTGCCAAACGCAGGATTCATCCCGAGCTTTTTCGCCAGGAACTCAGGTTGATCCACCGAACCGCTGCGACTCACGCCTTTGTCTACTTCTTGCAAGCCTACAAAGTCGGGCGATAGTTCCTTGAGGACATTGGCCGTTCGTTCCAAATCCAGCTTGCCATCCATCCCCTGACCGTGGCGGATGTTGTAGCTAACAACGATTCCTTGCCAGACTTCATCAGCCGCCAAACACCGCTGAGGTAGCGGAATCGAGAATGACAAAAGCAGGCAGATGAAGACAAACAGTGGCGGGCAAAAGCCATTATGGCACAGAGTTCGAATTGTCATGGTAAAACCTCAGGTTAACCGGAACAAGGTAATCCATGAATTCTAGTCCGCCGCTTGGGAGTGCCTACTCAAGAACTCCCACTTTTCTATTTTGGACAATCTTCATCCGTTCATGCTTTGGCACTTTTGACGATGGCTACTTGCTTAGGAATTTCAAGGTGTAGACATCGTTGATGGGTACCTTGTTGGGATCGATAATCTGGAGCTCGCTAAGAGTTTTGTGCAAATCTTCCCAACGGGCTGGGGTCATATCGCCGATGATCGAAGCGTCTTTTGATGCCGGGATACACAGGGACTTGAGAGCGGTAACGCCATAGTCGAGTGCTGCCTTTTCTAGCCCTTGTTTGTTTTGACTGAGAATGATCTTGTTGGCATCTTCAGGTGACTCCAGATATCTCTGCCAACCTTCGATGCTCGCTTGAACCATTCGCTTGCACACATCCTCGTTTGATTTTACGTACTTTGATGTTGTGATTAACAAGCTCGCGTACGGATTGTAGCCGATGGTAGACAACATCAATTCGTTGACATCAACACCTTGTTGACGCGCCATAAACGGTTCGCTGAAGTTGTATCCTTGGCAAGCAAAATTCTTGTCTGCGACAACTTGAGCGACCGATCCGAAATAGGGTACGACCTCAACATTGTCTCCGATGAGTCCTTTGCTTTTTAAGAACGAGACGTAAGGTCGTGAAGAATCGATTTGAAGCTTTACATCTCTCAACTTCTCAAACGAATCGATATTCGAATCTTTGCGAGTCAAAATGCACCGCGGTCCGTCTTGTATCGGAGCCATGAGAGCCACGAGATCGATCTCCTGATTTCTAGCGATAAGGACATCGTCAGCATTGCCGACGCCGAACTCGACTCTACCGAGCACCAATTCTTGAGGAACGAGGGTCGATTTACCACCGGGCACGATCTCCACGTCGAGACCGTACTTGGCATAGATGCCCGCCGCTTGGGCGGCATAGAATCCTCCATGTTCCGCTTCCGGGTACCAATTAAGGATCAGTTTGATCTTGGTTGGTTTGGCAGAATTGGCTCCTCCGAGCAGTTCCTTGGCTTTCGCCGCCTGATCGGGGTTAAGACTTTGTGACGCTTGCTTTTTTCCCCCGCCTGCAGGTCTGGCAGGTTCACAGCCTGGCACGGTCAAAACGGGGACGATAACGAGGCTGAAGAGCTTTAGCCAGAACGAGCTTAAGCTGAAAGCTGGGTTGGAAGAGTTCGGTCGCATGAATCAATCCTAATGTTGGTGCGAATAATCTAGGCACCACATTCTAGCAATTGGATCAAGGATTGCGACTAAACAGGGATTTTGACCGCAAATAGCCCTTTGATTAGGTCCGCCAGTTCCGAAACGCTGAACGGCTTTTGAAGCATGGCTTTAACGCCGTACTTGTCAGCAAGCTTGTGTAGATCGAGTTCCATCCCTTTGGCGGTACACATGATGATGGGCACATCGCTGAGGCATTCGTTACGAAGTTGGTCGCAAACCTGCTCGCCGTTAAGAATCGGCATTTCGTAATCGGTCACGACTAGATCGTAACAACCCTGAGCGAACAACTCGATCGCTTCCTTGCCGTCGGCGGCCCATGTAACATGAAACCCCTCTTGCTCCAGGTTGAACCTGAGCACCTCACCTAAAACAATACTGTCCTCCACCACAAGAATGTGGAGTCCAGAATTCGGCTCGGGATTGTTTGTTAGGTATGGATACATGATGAGGAGAAATACATTGCCGATAGTGAGCCGTCAACTGTAAGCCTCATATATTGCAGGGGCAAATCTCTTTCGTGCATTTCTTATAACTTTTTCTTCAAATCAGTTTCTTTCTGTCAATTCATGAGTTACATAGTTGTGGTTTCGTTGTGCTCGACAACCTAAAGTGCGTTATCGTAATAATCGTCAAACATGGACTCTGCCTAGCAAATGACTCTAACTAACCGTGAAATAGCGATCGTTCGTCGCTGGGCAAGCGGCTTAGAAAAGAGGGGTTCATTGGAAGTTGTGGTGATTCGACGGATCGATGAGCACCAGCTAAAAGTTTTCTGTCACGGGGAACGACCGCTCGCGGAAATCGAAAAGTGCCTTGCATCGATTGATTGGTTTCGAGCGGACTCGCTGCTTGACCACATCGACTCGCCCTTTACTCTGGTACCCGGGTATCGAATTGGGATCGAGAGCGAGGACGTTTTCCTAGCAGCTCTTCCCGTAGAGCGATTCTTCGTGCTGTGCTGTGTTACTCCTGGAGCACCGTTCGAGCCGAACCTGTTCTCGCAGTTGGCCATGGTCTCATGGCAATACGAATGGAGTGCGGATGAGCTGCAACGTCAGAAAGCTCAACGCCAAGAGTTCGTTAAACAAGTCACAAAGGATTTTGAAGAACTTACGTGGCTGCGTTCGGTTTCCCAACAAATTGGGAACGCTACCTTTCGACAAAGTATTCATGAGTTGGTTTCGATTCAGTTACCAAAGCTTCGGCAAGTAATCGATGCAGAGTTCATAGGCCTGGTCCCAATCGAGCTTATTTCGGATGCTGAGACAGATGACCGGGTTAAGGTGTCCACCTCCGGTTCGCTAACCCTATCGACAAATCGATTGGTCGAATTCGTCAAGCGATGCGAGTCAAATTCTAAGGGCCTAACGTCTGTTTTTAACACGCAGTCGTCGTCAACTGTGTTCGACGGTTTTCCTGAACTGCGAAATTGTATTTTTACGAGATTGGAAAAGAACGGAAAAATCTACGGCTACTTGTTGGCTCTCAACAAGGAAGTTGACTTTTTCTGCCAATCACCAGAACAGTTCTTGATGATCGATCCTAACGGATTTCAATTCGGAACCTTTGAGGCGGGACTGTTGGCAAGTCTAGGTACAATATTATCCTCACACGCTGCGAACTCGGAGTTGTTCCGTGAACAAGAGCAATTGGTAACCGGAGTTATTCGCGCCGTCATCAACGCGATCGATGCAAAAGATCAATACACCTGCGGTCATAGCGACCGTGTGGCCGAATTCTCCAAGGCGATCGCTCAGCAAATGGGATTGGATGCCGAGGAATGCGAACGAATCTATTTGACGGGATTGCTGCATGATGTGGGTAAGATCGGCGTGCCCGACTCGATTCTTAGCAAACCAGATAAGTTGACCGACGAAGAATTCGAAATCATTAAGAAACACCCCGAGATCGGCTATAACATTCTTCAACACTTGAAACCATTGGCCTACGTTTTACCAGGGGTTATGCACCACCACGAGGCGGTGAACGGTAAAGGCTATCCATACGGTCTCGTCGGAGAACAAATTCCTCTTGCTGGCAGAATCATTGCCGTCGCCGATTCGTATGACGCCATGACTAGCGATCGACCTTATCGGAAAGGCATGCCATCTGAGAGAGCCGAATCGATACTGTGCAAAGAAGCTGGTTCAACATGGGACGAGCTTGCGGTCTATGCAATCATGGAGTGCATATCAAAAGGGGTCGTGTCCCCGCAATCTACCACCAAGAGCATTGACTCGCCCATCTCAATCCCTGCCGCCCCACTGCACTGCTAAACCATCGCAGAACAATTGAGGCAATTTGTTCTACGGAGCTGCGAGTTAGCGGTGCTTGTTAGCGGTGCGTGTTACGGGATTTGATGCGTGCTTTTAAGATAGGCCATCAGATCGATCTTTGCTTGATCGTCCAGTGAGTCGAGCAATCCTTCAGGCATCAATGACTGCGTTGATCGTTTCCGCGATTCTATCTCCGATTTTTCAATCACGATCTTATCGCGCGTCGTCTGCACCGTCACGGTTGCGGAGTCTTCAACGATTGCAACGCCGGAAACCAATGTCCCGTCGGCCATTTGAAAAAGGGTGACTCGGTAATTGTCAGCCACGCTCGCACTAGGGTCGATAATGTTCTCGCTGAGATATCGAAGATTCGATCGCTGGGCTCCGGTCAACTCCGGAGCGGTCGTTCCTCCCTCACCAAACAATTTGTGACAACTGGAACAATGCTGTCGGAACAGTTGCCGCCCATTAGCTAAATCGGGTGCATTCTCAGACTCAGTAACGAGCTTTTCCAAGGCCTGAATCTTGGTGAGTTTATCTTTACCAAACGAGCTGACCTGTGGCCAAATCTTTTCGACTCGCGACGTAATGGCTGGATCATCTAACATCACAAACTGTCGCAACATGATCGCATCCACCAAATTCGAATCCATACGTTTCGCCTCGACCGCTTCGATCAACAATGGGATGGTTTCGCGGCGACCAGCTAACCCACGTATCGCTACATCGCGTGCTTCGCCTCGAATCGCGAAGGGTTGCGTGTAAAGATCGATGATCTCTTGTGCATCAGCAACACTGCCTGACTTTAAGATGATCTCGATTGCAGCCGATTGTACTGCCAAATCTCGCACGTATTTCTTTGCAAGCGCCGACGTTCCATCTGACTTGGTTGCATAAAGGGAAAGCAGAGCTTCACGCCGCGAACTACTTTCCTGTGATGGGTCGTTCACTAACGCCTCTAGCTGCTCTCGGGCAAGCCCATCGCCGAATATGGTCCGCAGGCGTTTCAGTTTGTCTTGTTCGCTCGGATCCACTAAAGCAACTTGGAGCGATGCGGCCAACGTCTCGAAGTCAGAAGGCGATTCAAGTCTGCTTCGCCCTTTTGTTCCCTCGAACATTCCGAGCATTACATCTTTTTGCATCGATGAACCTACGCGATTCGCGACCTTAACTAAAGATTCAATTCCCAGCGGGTCTTGTTGCATGATGGTTGCCAATCGTCTTGCGGCAAAGTGCGCGACCTTGCGAAACGGTACCGATTGCGATGGAGTGGAATTAGTCGTTTGATACAACTTGGCTAGAAACTCAGCACCTTGGGCAGGTTGTTGCACGAGCCGATCCTTGATGGCATACCACAACATGAGGGGATAATCGCGATCTTGATCCAGCGTCTTTGGTTTGATCATCGTGGCAGCGATGTTCCACCATCCATCCCCGTTCCAACGTGGCAAAGCACCCAGCCAATAGAGGCGGGCGAGATTGCTTGTTTCCTTATCGGCAGCGCTTAGTAATTTCGCAACCTCGACTTGCGAAGCCATACCAGGTTCGGATAACGACCGAATCACAGAGCAACGAATATGTTCGTTAGGATGAGATAGTAAATCATAGAGTGTCTCAAACTCTACAACGCCACATGCCTGTGCCGCCCAGAGCTCGCGAAGACTTATTTTATGACAATTCTCAGGTGCAACTAATTGCTTAAGAATGTCTTTGGTTTGTGGTTCCAAAAGATTGGAAACCTGCCGCTCTCGCAAAATAAGCAACGCCTGGCGAGAATACCATGCGTTATCGCTTTTTGCGTGATCTAAGAGGTCTGCGTCGCTCCCTGAACGCAGATCTGTAACACGTTCATGCTTCTTTTCTCCGTACGTTAGACGATAGATGGTACCACTCTGGCGATGCACCCCATCGTTCTCGTGACATTCTCCGGTGTCGGACCAATCAAGAATCAAGACGCTGCCGTCAGGTCCACTTGATAGATCGATGCCTCGGAACCATGGGTCAGCCATAAAGCAGAAATCTGGTTCATGACGTCCGATGAAACCGGCTTCACCACGATCCAATCGTTCAACGTTTAGCCGTCGACCATGAAAATTGATAGTGTACAGCTTATCCCGATATTCTTCTGGCCATTGATCCGCTTGGTAGATAAGCATGCCGCTATGGGCGTGGCCGCCACCAGCCGCATCGGTAGCATCACTTACCCCTTTGCGAACGGCTGTCCAATCCTCTTTGCCTTGATCAAAGTGAAAATGGTCCGCCACCATCTCCATCGATTCGTAGATGTCCGGAGCAATATGTTCACCGTACATGCGACGCAGGTGAGCGTTGGGAAGTGCGTGCCAAAGATGCCCGATGACGGTATTGATAAAGAATAGATGCCCGTTCTTATCCCAATCCATGCCCCATGAGTTGGTGGTTCCGTGGGTGACGACATCAACAATCTTTTGTTGAGGATGATAACGCCAAATCGCGCAAGAGAAATTTTTTCGCTCAAGATCAGACGAACCTGGTGGGCCAACTTTCGATACGGCTTGAATTCCATGCCGACCATACAGCCAGCCATCGGGGCCGAAACGGAGTCCGTTCGCCATGTTGTGATGAGTGGTTAAGGCATCGAATCCATCCAAGACAACTTGAGGCTCACCATCTGGTACGTCATCGCGATCGAGATCGGGAATAAAAAGAAGTTGCGGAGGACCAAGCACCCAAACGCCGCCGAAACCGATTTCAATACTGGTAACATGTTTGCCTTGATCCCAGAAGACTTTGCGAGTTTCCAGTGTGCCGTCGTTATCGCGATCTTCGAAGATCAGTATCCGATCGCTTAGTCTGTCTTCGAACTTCATCTTCTGTTCGGCATAGGTATAGTTCTCAACGATCCAAAGACGGCCACGGCTATCCCAAGCCATCGCAATGGGTTGAGCGACATCAGGCTGCTGCGCTGCAACTTGTAAACGAAACCCAGCAGGGAGTTTCGCTGACGAGGCCGCCATCTGAGCATCCATTCGGGGCGTATCGGTCGCTTGAGAGTCGTAGACTTCGATCGTAGCTTTGCCGGTTTGCGGGGTGGTGCGTTTATCACCCGTGTCGTCGACAGCAGACGCACTGTTTGTCAGGAATCCTAACGCAATCGAGATCATGCAAACGCAATAGATCGAGTTGACGTTATAGCGATTAAAGTGTTGATAGAAGAACTGGTTTCGATGAAGCATATCAAACCGCGAGAGGTAGTGGTTTATGATGATTGGGGTGGGTTACGAGGTAGGATTTCCGATGGCCATGCGGGTCGTGATGGGCCGCTCATTATAAACCAGAATTCAATCGCGAGTTAAAAGGGATTGGGAAACGGCTTGCGAAGCATTACAAACCGTGGGGAAGGCATCCAATCTCTGGCGAGATCGGTTACGAGGGCGGGATGGGATAGAGGTCTATGTAGCCGAAGTCACCAGACTTTGGATTGTGCGTCGGGGAAGGCATCCAATCTCTTGGCGAGATCGGCTACAAGAGTGGCTACAAGAGCGGTTACAAGAGCGGGATGGGATAGAGGTCTATGTAGCCGAAGTCACCAGACTTTGGATTGCGTGTCAGGGAAGGCATCCAATCTCTTGGCGAGATCGGCTACAAGATCGGTTACGATGCGGTTACGAGAACACGAAGTGTTAGTTGTGCCTGGTCTCTTCAATATAAACGTCGACTTGCTGGCCGACGGACGCATTAAGGGTCTTGGGATCAGCGGAATAGATGACTTGCAAGACCCGCGTATCAACACGCTCACTTACGGTCCCAGTCAAAGAACGCTTCGGGATGACCAGCGGTTCTGTGCGAACGTACTCAATCGGTACTTTGATCTCAGGTTGACCTCGCAAAGAAGCAAAGGCTCGCGAGCCAGGATGAAAGCGAGGTATCTCCGATTCATCAATGTCGACCCGAAGATGCAATGGGTCAATCACGCCCAACGTAATAAACGGACTCGACAAAACCGCAGCAGGAACAAACTCGCCGACTCGAATCTTAACGCTTAGTATCACTCCATCCTTCGGTGCCACGATGGACAATAGATCATAAAGATTTTGTGCTTTCTCTCGGTTCGCACGGGCTAACTCAATCGCGGCCTTTTGCACCTCGATGCTTGCCGCAATAGGCTCACCCGCCAGAAGATTTAGATTCGATTGTGCCTCGGCAACGCGTGCCATCGCTTCCAAGCTCCGCCCCTTGGCCGTCTCCCAATTCAATTTCCGAGCATCAATTTCCTCTTCCGAAAGTGCGTTGGAATTTCGAATGGAAGTGGCCCGTTCGTATTCCCGTTTCGCATTCGATTCGGTGGCCGCGTTTTGATCAAGCAGTGCCTTTGCTGCGGCAAACCTTGCTTGCTGAATAGGAATCTGAGCTAACA
>JALOQS010000392.1 GCA_025459355.1 Pirellula sp. | reverse complement strand
CTAATCTGGGGCGTAGACGATTTCGCCGTTTTCAAGCCGGTAGGCCGTTCCTAGACGCGTACCCTTACCTGTCAGTTCGCTATCCGACTCCCGATAGGATGGAATGGGAACGAGGTTGGGTCTATCTTGAGAATCCGAGGCAGTTTGTTGCTCTTTTCTCAACTGGCTCGAAGCGGAATTGGCTAGCACTAAAATCAACGCGACGACAACAACTATCCAAAGATCGAAGAGATTTACCAAACCGGCTAATGGATCGTCATCTTGATCATGATGCCATCGACGTTGATTGCGATTCATCGCCATTGCCTCCCGCTGATTCGATTTGTGTCAACGTACTAAAGCGAGACAACGCGTGCAGCAAGTCTAATTCAGCGAGATCGTTCTCAAACCAATTGCGCTGCAAGATATACAAGGCATACGCAAGTGCACCGATTAGAATTCCGAAAACCGTCATCGTAAATGCGATGTGCATATGGCTTCCCATGTCTTGGAGATTCCCATTGGAAAGCCCTTGGAGGGCTGGCCCGAGAGGTATCAATGTGCCGACCAAGCCTAACATGGGACCGATTCGAACCAGGATCTGCAATCGACCAAGCTGTGTATGCGCTTTGACTTCGGCTTCTTTAGTCAATATTGGTAGATCCGCCGTGGTGGCTGTGCGATTGGCGATCCATCGATGCAATTGGTACGTAGCATATTCCTTCCATTCCATAGTCGATGCTTCGTTTCGTCGAACTCGATCTACGTAAGCACGCCATGGGCCTCCACGAAACATTCGATCGGCCGCTGTTCTAATCATTTGCCCGAGCAAGAAGATTAGCCATATCGAGACCAATGACATCCCAATAACAATTGGTGTCATCAAGCCTTGCGACAAATCGAACAACATTTGAAGCAATAGATTCTCCATCAGATCTTTTGCTTTGCAGCAAATCCTCCTAGAAACGTTATAAAGAGAATTGCGGCAAGCCAAATCCAACGGGATTGATTCGGATCATTCTCGTTCTCAGCCTGTGTCGTGTTGTCGACGGTCTCCGATGACCTCGTTTGTGTCATGGTTGGGGAATCGGTTCCAATTCGAATCCCAGTTACGACTGACTCCAATGGCTGATTGAAATCGCTGGCGTCCGCAGAACTGGTAGGCGGACTTGCTGGCGAGTTGGCTGGCGAATTGGCTTCTTCGGTGGTGAGTGGAGACGTAAGTTGCTCAACCGGCGTCGGTGCGGGGGCTAAAATGGAGGCCATCTCCGTGGCTGTTTCATCCGGGTTGGCGGGTTTGCCCGTTGAAACATCAATGGGTGATTCCATTGCTGGAGTACCGACTGTTGAAGCGAGCGAAGGCTCGTTTGTCGAGACGATTTTTTGGGAATCGAATTGTTTGTTGTAGAGTGCGATCAACTGGCTCGCTTGGCTGTCGACACCCTCGTTACCGCTTAACAGCCCCTGGACCATTCGGTGCAACTTTTCGTTTCCGCCACTCGTAATATGTCCCGACAGCCCGTTCTTGGCAACGTTTGCCGCATAACGCCGCGCAAGATCGTTTAGTTGTTCGGGATCTGCCTGCCAGTTGCCTTTTCTCGCGGCTTCTAACATGGATGCCATGGCATCCTGTAGGGCGAATGGATTGTTCTTATCGAACCAGTCTTCTAGTCCCAACTGCAACTTGTCGTCAATTAACACACGTTTCATCTCATCCCAGTTGTCGTTTCCCACGCTGCCGGGCCGCATGACTTCCCAGGCGAAGCTATTTGCGACCTGGAATCGCATGTGATCGGCTCCTGCGTATCCTTCCTTCATCATGCCTTCGATCCATTTTCGGTTGAATAAACGAACTCGGTACTCTCGCCTTAATGCCTCCTCTGCATTCACCATTTTTGATTTGTCAGGATCTCTCACGTCGGAGAATACATACTCAGGTCGCTTGCCAGTCATTCGTTCGACCGCGAGCGACAACGCACCTCCCTGTAGCCATGTGTATCGGCTAGCAAGTGGGCTGGTCATGTGATCAGACCAACTGCGAACGACGGTATGCGTTCCTTGAATGGTGAGATCGTACGCTTGCTCTGCTGGTTCACCCCAGATGCCAGCGGTATAGATATGTTTGTGAGTGGCGAGATAAGCATCAGCAATTTGATCACGCGATTCCCAATCTCCGGATCGTGCGACTTGATACGCCAACATTCGGGGCGTCTCATTACCAGGAGATGAGCCGAAGATTCGGCCTCTTGCTAATCGCATTGCTTGTTCAGACGATATTCCTTGAGACAACAATCTTTCAGTCGCTGACTGAGTGTTGTTGCGAACGATGTTATCCGCTTCGGCTGCTTCGTTCGCGAGACGGATGGCTTTATCCCATAGTTGCAAACGAGTTGGCAGGTTCGATTCATACCAATTACCTGCCGCGATGAATACGTCCACGCGGGGGCGGCCAAGCTCATCGCGGGGGATCAATCGAACATCGCTTACGAGATTGCGTTCGTCCCAAACTGGTTCTACGCCGAGCAGGTACAAAATCTGCGATTCCATGACGCCATAATCGCGAAAGGTCGCGCTGCTTCGAAGATCAAAACCGATTTTGGTAGGGTTGGTTCCATTTTGTTTGTTATGGTTTTCGATAAGTTCCTTGGCCAGCTTAACTCCTAGATCCCAACTAGGTTTCGTGGGGATTTCTTCGGGATTCAGCAGGTACATGTTACGTCCTGTTGGAACGGCACCTGGATTTCGAATGGGGCTGTTTCCTGGTCCCGGCGGAATAAACTTTCCGTCCAAGCCACCCAGAAGATTATCGACTTCATCGGTCGTATGCTCAAATGCTTGGTTGAGTTCAATGGCTAGCTTCAGTCCTTTGCTCACTTCTTCAGGAAGAGATGTCAACGGCCGACCGATGACTGATCCAACAGCCACGAGCGGGTCAACTTTGTGAACAGCCACCAGTTCCACAATCTCCTCAGCGAGGGGCCTCAAATCGTGGTTGAGTTCTGGCTGATCGAGGTGATGATTTTGATTCGTCCCGTCATGTTTGTGCGGATGGGTGCGGCCTGCGAAGAATTTGAACAAGGTATGGTACCAGAAGATCTTTTCTCGGAGGCTCGCCAAAGACGTGCAGGTTAATGGGCGTGGTCTCTTCTTTGATGTCATGCAAATACTTGCTTACGACCAAGAGTTGCTCGCTCGAAAAAAGGTCGTTGATCGGTTCTAGCTTAAGGTCGATATCGAGTCTTGCTTGCCGGACGAGTTTACTAATCTCCTTCTGAAATCCATCTTTTAAAGCGCCCGGCTCAATGATAGACCATTTGTCCAGCATCTCATGCAGATTCTCCAAGTCATCGCTGAGCCCAGCATCGACGATCGGAGGAGGCAAGTGACTGATGAGCGTGCCGTAAACGCGACGTTTCACCGGAGAGGATTCCACCATGTTTTCGATGATCCACGGATTAAAATTGGGCATCGAACCCATGAGAATATCTGGCCAGTCATGACCCGATAGTCCAGATGGTTTTCCGGGCAACGCGAATTCAGATCCATGAGTTCCAAAGTGCACAACCGCGTTTGCTCCATACTCCTTTTCAAGCCAGAAATAGGTTGCCATGTAGTTGTGGGGCGGCGTGGTCGTTTTGTCATGGATCTGCGATGAAACTTCATCTGGTCCATGCAGTTCGCCTCGCAACGGTTGGGGGAGTAGTACCACATTTCCAAGTTCAATCTTTGGGATAACTAGGTACTCGTCTATCCCGTTTTGCCAAACCATAAACCGCCCAGGTGGCTTTCCCCACTTTTGTTCCATCTGCTGGCGTCGACCTGCTGGGATTCGTTCTTCGTACCACTCCAAGTATTTCTGTTTGGAAACGAGGGCAGGTGCTCCGGTTCGCACTAATCGATCCAATTCCGCTGGCGCCCAAACACCAATCTGACGACCGCGGGCCATCATCCATTCAAGCAACTCGTTTTCGTATTTCGGGATGGGATTGATTCGGTAGCCATGGTTGTGCATTTTGTCTAGCACATTCAAAAGACTGCGAGGTCCATTCATATGCATACCGGTCGAACTGCCTCGCATCAATTCGCCTTTACCCATTTCACGATCGTAGTAGAC
>JALOQS010000111.1 GCA_025459355.1 Pirellula sp. | reverse complement strand
TGACCGTTGACGAGCCAACGCTGGAAATGATATTCAGCATCAATACCTCGCCGCTGGCTGGTAAAGATGGCAAGTACGTAACGACGCGGCAACTAAAAGAGCGTTTGGATCGAGAACTTGAGAAGAACGTAGCGTTGCGAGTGCGACCGGTTGAAGGCAGCGAGGCGTTTGCGGTTCGTGGGCGCGGCGTGCTTCACTTGTCCGTTTTGATTGAAACCATGCGACGAGAAGGCTATGAAATGAGCATATCCAAGCCGCGCGTGGTGTTGAAAGAAATCGATGGCGTCCGGCAAGAGCCTTACGAGACGTTGAATGTCGAGGTGCCGACAGAGAAGATGGGTCCCGTGATGGAGATGGTTGGCAATCGACGTGGGCTTCTTGAGGAGATGACCAGTAGAGGTGAGTATACCCTCTTGCGATTTGCGATTCCCGCTCGTGGATTGATCGGTCTGAGAACTCGAATGCTCAACGCGACGCAGGGTACAGCAATCATTCACCACAGATTTTCAGGTTACCGTCCTGTCGAAGCCGAGTTGCCACGACGTCAGAACGGGGTGTTGGTATCGATGGTTCCAGGTCGAGCAATTCCTTACACATTGTTCGCACTCCAAGAGCGGGCTGAACTATTTGTTGCGCCTGGGGATGATGTGTACGAAGGCATGATTGTAGGGGAAAATGCTCGCGACAATGACTTGGTCGTCAACCCAACGAAGGAAAAGAAGCTGACCAACGTTCGGGCAGCGGGTAGTGATGAAAATATTATCCTCAAGCCACCTCGACAACTTTTCTTGGAAGCGGCTCTAGAATACATCGAAGACGATGAGCTCGTTGAGGTCACCCCTAACGTGATCCGGCTTAGAAAGGTCTACTTGCGCGAAACAGATCGCAAGCGATATGGTAAGTCGCCGAGCGAATTGGTAGCGAACTAAGCATAGGTTAATCGCCTCGTTTAATTTCTGGTTTTTAATCGATATTCACCCAACACATCGGGTCTCAGCTGCGATAAGATTGGAATCGTACTGTCACGTCCTTTGAGAACAGGTTGTTGGGAGAAATGCATCGATGAGCCGAGCGAAATTGAGTTGTCTTTTGGGGGCGGTCCTATCAGCCTCCGGGATTGGCGCGACGTCCCAAACGTTGTTTGCTTTGGATGACTGGCCTCAGTGGATGGGCCCAAAGCGAGACAACATTTGGCGAGAGACAGGACTGATAGACCAGTTTCCTAAAGATGGTCCCAAGATCGTTTGGCGAACCAAGATAGCCGGTGGCTATTCGGGGCCTGCGGTACACGACGGCAAAGTTTACATCACCGATTATCTCACGAAGGATAATGTCAAGGTGGACAACTTTGGGCGAGCGGGTTTTTCGGGATCGGAGCGAATTCTTTGCCTTGATGAATCGACCGGCGAAGTGCTTTGGAAGCACGAATACGATTGTCCGTATTCGATCTCTTATCCAGGTGGTCCTCGATGTACTCCCGTTGTGGAGAATGGTCTCGTCTACTGCTTGGGTGCCGAGGGGAATTTGCTCTGTCTCAATGCCGATAAGGGCGAAGTCGTTTGGCAGAAGGCGCTCAAGGAAGAGTATAGAACCAAGTCGGCGTTGTGGGGTTATTCTGCTCACCCGCTCATTGATGGCGATCACTTGATTACGTTGGCTGGTGGAGAAGGAAGCCATGTGGTCGCACTGAACAAAAAGACAGGCGCAGAAGTATGGCGAGCGTCATCGTCAACGGAACAAGGCTATGCACCTCCGACGATTATTAATGCGGGGGGTGCACGGCAATTGATTCTATGCAAACCGACTGCGGTAACGTCATTGGACCCAGCCACTGGTAAAGAGTATTGGAGCGTTCCATACGAGGCCAGCAATGGTTCCATCATCATGTCTCCGGTACAAGTCGGTGATTATCTCTATGTCGCAGGTTACTCCAAGAAGAGTGTGTTGCTCAAGCTGAACAAAGAGCGTCCAGCAGTCGAAGAAGTGTGGCGAGATAAAGCTCGTACTGCCATGAGCCCAGTCAATGTGCAGCCAATCGCGATTGGAGATGTCATCTATGGTATGGATCAGGGAGGAGCATTGATGGCGATCAAAATCCCTAGTGGCGAGCGGCTTTGGGAAACACCGGACGCGGTTGGTGGTCGATTGGCTGGTAGCGAGACAGCGTTCATCGTCAAAGAAGCGGAGCGTTTTTGGTTGTTCAATGAAAAGGGTGAGCTCATTATCGCAAAAATGACCCCTAAGGGTTACGAGGAGCTAGACCGAGTCAAAGTCATCGAACCATCGAACTTTGCGTTTGGTCGAGAAGTCGTTTGGAGCATGCCAGCGTTTGCCAACAAACGGGCATACATTCGTAACGATAGCGAGATCATCTGCGTGGACTTAAAGAAATAGCCAGCAGACTGCCCGCTGGAAAGTGACATGAAAATCTTCCCTGCTTAGCTGTGTGCTGAGCACGGGAGGAGCTGGGGTGAAGCCTGGGCCGGAGCCGAAGCTCGCACCGCGGCCATTTTACAATGGGCTTTCAAGTTGGCTGGAGGTAAAAAGTTGGCAATTACTTTGCCGAGCTGCGGATCAGTCGATTTCTGATTGAATTCTTAGAAGATTCAGCCTGCCAGCCCCCCCCATTTGGTGGCAAGAGAAGGCGGAATAGCATTCGCGGGAGTGATGCATCTTGGTCGCTTGACCAATGTCTACAGTATGGGGCTGTGAGCTATGATTCCGGTCTTATCGCTGGACGCGGCGTTAGACGCTTCGCCGAGAGGAAACTCGGACATCGGATTTATGGAATGCCACAGCACCCGCTAAGGTGTGATGATTATCAGAATGCTTGAAAAACTCGACAATTTTGGTGATGTAATCCGCTTGCTGCCGCCTCATCTTCACGAGCGCGTTCGTTTCTTCCCCGCTGGTCAGAAGGGGATTCAGAATGCCGAGGAGAGCGGAGAGAAAAAAGAGACACTCGGTCCAGTGGTTTATTGGACGCATCATGCATTGCGAACGGATGAAAACGCCGGGTTTGATGTCGCTTGTCAGATTGCAAAAGCGTTGGGAACGTCGTTAGTCGTTTACCAGGGGCTCAGCGAGAACTATCGATTCGCGTCGGATCGGCATCACACGTTTGCCCTTCAGGGAGCCCAGGATCTGGCGAAGCAATACGAGGACATCGGAGTGCGTTATGTATTCCATTTGGATCGTAATGGTTACCGGGTTCCCGCGTTAAGATTGATGTCGGATTTGGCGTCCGTGTTGGTCACCGATGATTTCCCAGGGGAGCCAACGCAATTGTGGGTGGATCGTTTAAGTCGGGTGACGAATACTCCCATACTGGCTGTTGATAGCAGTTGCGTCGTACCGATGAAGCTCGTAGGCCGCGCGTATGACCGAGCGTTCGAGTATCGAGATGCCACCTCAAAGATGTATACCGAGAGAGTCGCTCGGGAGTGGCCAAAGATCGGCGATTTACCACCTCGATACGAAGGGGCCATCCCGTTTGAATCGTTGAGTCTAACGGGCCGTTCGGTTCACGACTTGCTACCGTTGTGCGATATCGATCACAGCATCGGCCCCGTGGCGGATACGATTGGTGGAAGCAAAAATGGTTACGCCAGGTGGGAGGAGTTCAAGCGGACGAAGCTGTCTGGTTATGCGCATCGTCGCAATGATCCGACGAAAGATGGAGTGAGCCGCATGTCAGCTTACTTGCATTACGGCATGGTTTCACCGATGCGTTTAGCACGGGACGCACAGCATGCCAGCGCAGAAAAGTATTTGGATGAGTTATTGATTTGGCGAGAGTTGGCGTATTGTTTTTGTTTTTATCGAGATGATTACGATTCGATCGAAGCGGTTCCCGATTGGGCACGACAAAGTCTTTCCAAGCATGAGAGCGATGCGCGTGAGTGGTTATGCACGTGGGAAGACCAAGCCCGCGCGCGATCGGGTGATGAATTTTGGGATACGTGTCAGCGCAGTTTGCTCAGGCATGGAGAGCTTCACAACAACGTAAGAATGACGTGGGGCAAAAGTCTGCTCAAGTGGACGAAAACTAGCAGTGAAGCGTTACGGACATTGATCGATTTAAATCATCGTTACGCACTTGATGGGCGAGACCCTGCTTCTTATGGTGGAATTCTTTGGTGTTTGGGTCAGTTCGATCGACCCTTTGAGCCAGAGCAACCGGTATACGGCGTTGTAAGAGCACGTTCCACGGACGAGCATCGTCAACGCATGGACTTTGAAAAGTACCAAAAGCTCATTGATCGTCCTGCGTATCCGATTTCGCCGAGGATTGCCGTCATTGGAGCGGGGATGGCTGGTCTCATGTGCAGTCGCGTTCTGGTCGACCACGGGCTCAACGTCCAACTTATCGACAAATCGAATGGAGTCAGTGGTCGCGTCGCAACTCGCACTTTGGAAAAGGCCCTTCGGTTCGATCATGGTGCCCAGTACTTTACTTGTCGAGACCCTCGCGTGGCGAAGTTTGTCGAGAGTTGGTTGCAACGGGGTATCGTCAAGCCGTGGTTTGGCAAAATCGTAGATCTGCACGAAGGTGGCCGGCAAGAAGATAGAAAAGGGGGGCAACGATTAGTGGGTTGTCCATCCATGAATGCGATTGGGAAACATTTAGCGGAGAGTCTTGCAATTAGAACGGCGTCGAAAGTGACTCGTGTCGTTCGGCGCGATAAGACGTACGATATCTTTGCAGAATGCAAAGACACTTATGAGCAAGAGGTTTTGATTGGCAGTTATGATTGCGTATTGTGGAATTGTCCCGCGCCGCAACTGGTCGCGATGGTTCCGAAGGACTGCTCTTGGGTTGATGAGATCCAGCGGGTTCGCATGAAGCCATGTTGGGCCTCGATCGTTGCCTTTAGCAATCGTTGGGATGTTCCCTTTGATGGTGCGGTTGTGCATGATGAGACGATCCGATGGATAGCCAGGGATTCCAGCAAACCAGATCGTCCGCGGGAATTAGACTGTTGGGTTTTGCAAAGCAATCATGGCTGGGCAAAGAATCATTTGAGTCAATCCAAGGAGGAGATCGTTGCGCTCATGTTGGCTCAATTGGAGCGGCTAACAGGAGTCGCGCCACCGGAGCCGCTCTATCGAAACAGTCATCGATGGCTGTATGCCGATGTCGAAATACCCGTCGCCTCGGATGGTTTGAGCCCAGAGTGCAGTTGGGATTCCAACAAGCTTTTGGGGGCATGTGGTGACTGGTATCGCCACAAGAACATTGAGGGCGCTATGCTTTCCGGAATGGCGTTAGCAGGGCGAGTTCTGGGGACATTAGCCTCTCCAACCGACAGTCTTAGGGGGTTTGTCGAGGATCGAGCACTAGTGACAAAGCCTGGCCAGCTAACATTGTTCTAACGCGATAAAGGCCGGTAAATCCCTGGATCACATCTGGTAAGAAGTCTTCGTGATCAGTAACTTTTTGAGCAGTGGATGGTCTACGCAGTGAAACCGTAGCAGGTTGCTGAAACCGTGCTAGAGCCGTGCTGTCGCCGTTAGAAGATTAGGAATGCAGATGCCCCTGGAGCTTGGACTAGTCTTACTGGTTCTTTTCGTTGCCATAGTGTTGTTTACGATTGACAAGCCTCGCATGGATTTCGTTGCGTTGCTGGTCATTTGTACACTTCCGTTAACTGGCGTGATCGATATCAAGGAATCGCTCATTGGTTTCGGAGACCCCAATGTGGT
The DNA here is from genome assembly GCA_025459355.1 of Pirellula sp. Taxonomy (GTDB): domain Bacteria; phylum Planctomycetota; class Planctomycetia; order Pirellulales; family Pirellulaceae; genus JBKCUI01. The sequence continues at coordinate 11,284 of JALOQS010000111.1, read as the reverse complement.
CTTGATAGCCGCGATGTTCGTCATTGGTGAAGGTTTAGTTCGAACCGGAGTCGCTCGACAGCTTGGTGATTGGTTGGTGTTAACGGCGGGGAGTAGTACGAATCGGCTGATTGTTCTCCTGATGATTTCGGTCTGTTTGTTAGGGGCGACCATGAGTTCGACGGCAGTCACTGCGATTTTTATTCCGGTTGTTTTGCGAATTTGTCGACGAACAGGTACGTCTGCGGGGCAGTTGATGATGCCTTTGAGTATGGCGGCGCTGATTAGCGGTATGACCACGTTGGTGGCTACAGCACCGAACATGGTCGTCAACGCAGAGTTGGTGCGTCGTGGCGATCGAGGATTCGAGTTTTTTAGCTTTACTCCTTTCGGTGTACCCGTCTTGATCATGGGGATTGCTTACATGTTAGTGGTCAAAAAGTGGCTGCCGAAGGGAAATGGCATCTCACAAAATGGTCACACGAATCGTCCAACATTAAAGCAGTGGGTTGAGAAGTATCATTTAGCAGGGCGTGAGCATCGGCTACTGGTTAAACCGGAATCTTCTTTGGTAGGTCGTCGTATCGAGGCCTGTAATCTAAGAGAAGATGCGGGTGCGAATCTTGTAGCAATACAGCGAGATCGGCAACTGTTGCATCCAACAGCCAAATCGGAGATACAGGCGGGCGATATATTGCTTCTGGATTTGTTCTCAACAGATTCGGATATTGAATCGATGGCGGACAAGTATCAGTTGGTGGTGTTACCGTTAAGCGGTGCGCATTTCACGGATCGCACTCAGGAGATTGGGATGGCGGAGTTGATCGTCACCGCTGACTCCGATTTGGTAGGAAAAACCGTAATTCAGTCTGGTTTTCGAAGTCGTTATGGCGTGTCCGTAATCGGTTTAAGACGGGGTGTTAAATCGGTACAATCCGAGCTGAAGCACGAGGTATTTCGGGTGGGGGACACGTTGCTAGTCATCGGTCCATGGAAGTCGATTCGAACCGCCATTTCGCAAGGAGGCAGAGATCTCGTATCGTTACACTTGCCACAAGAATTTGAAGAAGTCGTGCCTGTGCCGGGACGATTGTGGCATGCGCTCGCAATCCTCATGATCGTGGTCGGATTGATGGTATCGGGAGTGGTACCCAATGTACAAGCGGCATTGATCGGTTGTGTCTTAATGGGGATGTTTGGGTGTATTGATTTCGAAAGTGCCTATCGATCGATTGACTGGAAGACTATTGTTTTGATCGTGGGGATGCTGCCGTTTCCCATTGCATTGTCCAGGACCGGGGGAGTAGAAATGGCATCTCAAGCGATTGCCACGATAACCTCGGGTTCCGGAATGTTCGGCGTGTTGATGGTTATCTTTTTGGCGACGAGTCTCTTAGGGTTATTCATCTCCAATACGGCAACCGCAGTATTGATGGTTCCCATCGCGTTATCGGTAGCGGATCGATTAGGGGTTTCGCCCTATCCCTTCGCCATGGTGGTGGCTCTAGCCGCATCGACCGCGTTCATGACCCCGGTATCGTCGCCGGTAAACACATTGGTGGTAACACCGGGTGGGTATCGTTTTATGGATTTCGTTAGGATCGGTGTCCCGTTTTCGATTTTGGTGATGGTGGTGACCGTGTGTCTGGTTATCGTTTTGATGAACCCAACGACTACTGTCGCGAGTTAGTTACCGCGTTCGCGACTGAGTCTGCATTCTCGGTTGATAACTAAACTTCTGGTGAAGAAGGGAACGATGAGCGAGTTGCTTCGATAAGGAACCTCAATTCGCACGGTAACGCTCGCATCATTGGGGGTAAGTGTTGCAGGAATAACCGTGACGTTACCGCCTCGAACGCGGCACAACTGGAGCATTTCATTCGCTTCGGCGATACATTCCGCTGCGGTTGCTCCCGGAACGATACCTTTGCGGGCTCCTTCGTAAGCAGCAGCCTCAGCGGAGTGGAAGACCATATTGGCATGTCCCAACTCAAGTGAACCAAAGAGTAATAAAAAGGCGATTGGTGCCACCATTGCGAACTCGACCGTTGTCGCACCGCGTCGAGTAGAGCGAGAGGATTTCACGATGGGCCTAGTGGATGAGGTGTTCATGGTTCGTTTTTAAGGTGCAGTTATTCGTTCAATCATCAAGGACTATTCGATCAAGACGACGGCGAGATTCTTGGCAATGTCTCGAAAGACCTGGTTGAGATCGTTCGCGTCATCAGCGTGAAAATGCAATCCGCCCTGCGTTGCTCGAGCCACATTTCGCATGAGAGACTGATTGGCATCACTACTAAATGTTACCGTGTGCACGGTCATGTTGTTTGCCACAGCATCTCTGACGGTAACCATCGGATTAACCCCCATGTTGTGAATTCCGTCCGTCATCAAAATGACGGTTTTCGCTGCAAAGGGTCTTGTATTGGGATCTGATCGTAGTGAGTTGATTCCTGTTCGAAGCCCTAGGCCGATCGCGGTAAAGCCGTTTGCCGGTAGTGCCGCTACTTGCGTTCGAATCAAAGAAAAGTCATCGGTAAGTTGCGTGATAGGAAACGATGTGGTCGAGTAAACGCTCAGCGAAACTTGAGCGAGCGGGCTCGAGTCTGAAAGTTCATCCAGGAACACATTCACGGCAGACTTTAGTGCCGAGATTCGGGTGCCGGAACCGAGTGGCGCCGCCATGGAACCTGATATATCGAGAACCAATGCGACATCTCGCACGTTGGCAGCACTGGTGCTGGTAATACGAGGTTGAAATCGCGAGACGTTAAGAAGTTGGCCAAAGAACAAGGTTACGTTACCGTCGGGAGACGAGTCATCTCGTCTACCTTGAACACGAACGGCAACCAATGGGTTCGCACCAGGCACGAACTCAATTTTTTGACCTGCGGATCGGATGCTGCCCAAGTTGATTTGGTCTGGCCGAATGGTCAAGTTTTTGCCAGCAACACGATTCTTAGCGGCGTAAGCGATTGCAGCGGTCCGTGCTGGACCAGCGTCTTGTGTGCGAGACAGGGTGCTCGCACCGGCTCGCGCTGCGGCGTCTGTCGCAGTCCGTAGTTCAGCGCGAATCATATGTATGTAAGCAGTGTCGACGCTGAATATCGTTCCGATAAAAAGGAGTATCATCACGACGGCCAAGAGAATAACCATGGCGCCGCGGCGTTTACGACTGGCTTTGCGTAGGTGCACGATCATGTTATTCTTTCTGCATGGTTGCTATGGCTTCGATTTGTCGTCCCGAAAAGATCCGGAATCGCGTAATCAATCGTTCGTCTGAGTTTACGCGGACGCGCACGGTGACATCGGATCCGCTTCTCGTTGTTGCGGGGTCTCCGGTTACAAACGTGATGTTTGGGCTATTGATTCTTCTGGCTGACAAAACGTCGGATGCCAAACGCTCGGCTTGGGCACGGGTGCCGTCTCGTCTGCTGCCGAATTTTGCAGCTTCATAGGCCGCTTGGACGGTCGCTTGTCTGACAAACAGCATATTGGCCCCTTCTAATGATGCGAAGACGACCAAGACGATGACTGGCAAGCAAACAGCTAACTCGACGGTGGCGGCGGCTTTTCGTTTCGGACGATCGTTTTTCCGATTCGAGAGTGAACGCGATATCATCAACGAAATCATTTCCGTGGCAGAATTGCGAGTTGTCATCTTAGGATCAGCTCCCGGACTTTGAACTGGGTTGTTGATTAAGTCTCTTCGCGACCTCATTAAAGTCGTTAGACAAATCGGACCAAAAGTCATTACCTCGAAAGCTTATTTCCTCAACCGGTTTGCCTTCGGCGAGGATCTTCAGGTTCTTTCGGAATCGGTAGATTGGACCCGCAAAGCGGTGGCTCATTTTGATCGTGTCATATAGGAAAGCTGGCAGCAACGCGATGGATATCGCGACCAAAACAGCGTGTTTCGTTACTACGGCTTTCGCGCAATCGAACAGGTTCAATCCCGGATCACGCAGAAAATATTCGATCGTGAGCAAGGTTAAAAAGAAGAGAGAAAAGAAAACGATCCAGTGAATCAAGACTCGCGTAACGAGCATGGTCTGAACAGGCGAGTCAATAAACAGTTTGTTTCGTAACTTTGGTTTCATGATGGATAGAGAGCGTTAGGGAAAAGATCTGAATGGAGTTGTCGTCGACGAGAATTGGTTGGCTGATTGGTTAATGACCGCCGCCATGTCCACCTGCATCCTCTTTCTTCTTCTTGCCCATTCCAGGCGTATACTTTACTGCCGCCTTGGCTTTGGGTTTGCCATGTCCTTTGGCATCTCCGTGACCGGATTTACCACCACTGTGATCAGAACCACCGTCTGACCCGTGGCTGGAGGTGTCATGACTATCGTGTGATTTGTCGGATGTTGCACCATGCGAGTCTGCTGCATCCGATTTGTCTGCAGAGTGTCCGTCGGCGTGCCCGTCCGAATGTCCGTCGGAGTGTTCACCGGCAGCGTGATCCTCGGTTCCGTGGCCATCGCCGCCATGTCCGTCATCCCCGTGGGAGTCATGTTCCGCATCGGAATGCCCATGTTCGTCCGAGGCATTGGCTTCGACCTCACTTCTCAAAGTCGCAACCATCTTGGGCCGTCTAGGGTGGCTGGCATTGGTAAAGCTGAGAGCAAACTCCGAGTTGGTTTTCTGCAGTTCGGTGATCGCCAAGTCTTCGACGGCTGTCGAGCCAATCGTTTGAACTAGTACGTCCAGGAGCTGTGTTCTCAAGTCGGACAAGTAGGGATCTCGAAGGACTCGATGGTCAATTTGTCGAATATGTTCCTCGATGGCTTGCCTAATTTGAGCTTGGTTAAGCTCGATCAACTGTCTGCTTTTAACGCGATGGTTGAGTGGAACGATCGCGTGCAGTCGCATTGAAACGGGAGTATTGTTTTCGTTTGGATATGCGAGATATGCACCGAGATCCACTTCGCACGAAATGTCCACTTTGGCTTGTGAAGCTTGATGGCGGATCAGTCCTACGATGCTAGCGTGAAGGCCGACCATAACCAGCACTAGCCCGCCAATCCAGTATTTTCGGATGGTTTCCAACATGACTGTCATTCAATAATTCGAGGACCGAGTAGTGTCCTGAATGCCCTAGGAATTCAGAACGGAGCGTTTACGATTCATGCGCGTTTGTGACGGCATTTTTGTGGGTTGTATGTCAAAGAGACTATTCAAACCGTCGAATAGTAGGTTACAACCAAAGTGCAGGCCGGCGTTTTTTTCATTTTTTCTGTCATTGGCGAGCCACTGATTCGCGAGAACGCGACGCATTGACTAATATCAAACCCGGCGATGTCGTTCCTCAAGCCACTTGAATCTACGATTAGATAAATAGATACCTCAAAGATTATTTGCCTCGTGCACAGGTAGGCCTCTAGAATGTGGATGGGTTGTCGGTAAGGTATCGTTAGTGAACATGCGTCTTGGCAAGCGAGCGAAAGACGAAGAGGAATGTTCACGAAGAGCGTTGAGATTTTTGCCACCAATCGCCTGAGGGGATTATGACCGAATTTCTTTTTGAAAATCCTTATTTGGTAGGTTTTGTTGGAGCTTTGCTAACCGGGCTCAGTTTGTTTGGTTGGATTCAAACTGGTAACAGGATTGCCGCTTATGCCGGGGTGGGGTTTCTGTTGCTGACCTGTTTTCTTATCTGGATGAACGTTTATGTTGTGACGGATCGAGAGACGATTCGTGTCGTTCTATCAGAAACAGCGATGGAGTTGCAGGAGAATCGATTCGACGCCGTTAAAAAGCGTGTTCATCCGGATCACACACAGCAGGTCGCCTCTGCGATGGCAATGCTCCCACGCATCAAGTTTGATGTGGCAACGGTGACCAGAGTTCATTCGATTGAGTTATCCAAGGTCGGTAATAAACCATCGGCCCGGGTTCGTATGAACGTTTACGTTGAAGTTCAAACGGATGTTATGCCAGGCAAGGTACTGGTTGGTTGTGGATTTCGTGCACAAAGAGGCAACATTCGAATTCTTGGGTCGAGAATGATGCCTCATCGTCGTCTGCGGGAGTGCTAGACTAAGTCGCCGTTGTCATCACGGTGCAATCCTTCATCCATTCCCAACGCTGCAGTCAGTCGATCGAATTCTCGCGAGAATTTGTCGCTACTGCAGTGAACATGTTCCGCTTCGGAGATGAATCGAATCGATTCGTCTGGGTAAACATCGTGTTCGATCAAGATCTTCTCGAATTGTTCTAGCGGATTACCGTAGCACAACAGCATCTTATGTTCGTCGAACTGGATTTCCTGTTGCTTTCTTGGATTCAGCACTGCAATCCCGGTGCAGCCATCATTGAGTATTAACTCTTCGTGGTCGCACAGAATGCTCTTCAGCACAGGTACATCGATATGTTCGCGATATAAGTCGTTATGATCGCTGGAATCACCATGGTGGCTCGTTTCCAAAACGACATCGACTTCGTCACCTAAGCAATCGATCATATCCAAGAACAGATCGAATAGTCGTTCTTTTGAGGCCGAGGCCATGATGACCGGAACGTCAATGTTGTTTTTGGGGTCGACGTACGAATCATGACGGAAGCCTTGTTTCGGCACCACTTGCAGATCGTACGAAGGGCGAACGGCGTCTGTCAGATCGAACGCCCCGTATCGGAAAACTCCCATGTGAGCTTCGAGCTCATCGCTGGTGAGTTTTTCGAAACTCGAGGTAGGATTTGACCTAGGTGCCGCGTCGGCCTGGGTTGTTTTTTTGCTTTTGGGGAAGCCTGAAGCATTTCCCATTGTAACTACTCAATAGTACGGGTTTTGTTCATCAAGTACGCGTTCCCCATCCGGTGCGGAACAACCAAAGTTAGGTCAGGTTCACGGATTGGATTTGGATTATGCAAAGAATTCCAACCATTTTTTGGACGATACAATCGCTACAATCGGATCACTTTTCCACAACGATGGCTTTATGGCTCGGCAAAGCACAAAAACAAAGGAGTTTGGGTTACATTAGTAGCTGTGCCTGACTCGAGTCCCCGTTGGCGGCTTGCTCGGTTAGTTTTGATTGCTCGGCAAGGCTCGGCTACCGTTTATGAATCGAATAAGAATTAAAAGAATGCCCCAAACGAGTTTATTGAAATACATAAATCAAATGACGAGACCTAGATGGGTGTTGGCGAACGTGTGTGCCTCATGCATTTGCGTTATGCTCGCTGGGTGCGATCATTCCCAACCCGACCAGAAGAGGTCAAGTGAACTGTTGATGGGGCTGTCTCAGCAGAATGCCGATTCAGCAAAACCGGACGAGAAGACCATCGCAGCGCAAGCGGAGAAACTCTTAAGCAATAAAAAATCCGTCGTTGGCGAAGAATCGGCTGATACCACTCAAGCGACGCCCAAAGCTGACGATCCCATTCTCGTGATCGATTCTGTACCGGACAAGCAACAGCAATCGCTTCCGGTTGAGGACGACACGAAGTCTCCCTGGATGTTTGATGGGAGCACGCCTCTTGTAACTTGGGAGGTCACGTATCGCGCCAATATCCCCGTCGGTTATACCTCTAAGAAATCCGTTTCCAGCAATCGCGGTGGCGAATCGGTGATAAACACCGATTTTCGCAGCGTATCACGATACGCCAAAGATGGCAAAGAGCAGCGGCGCGAATTGGTGATTAGCTTGATCGAGCGGCCGAACGGCGAATTGATAAGCTTGACCTCCAGGAGTCAAACAGGAACGGATGACCAAACCTTTATCGTTCGCGTTGACGGGACCCGAGCGTTGCTCGAATTGACCATCAACAAAGCAAAGCAGCAGAAGGAAGTCGAATGGGACAATACCGTTCGAGGTCCCTTTGCCATTGAACAATCCATGATGCGTAAACCTATGAAGGACAGCGAATCGAGGTTGGTCAAGTTGCTTGATCCATTTTCGGGTCGCATCTTGGAGGCTCGATTAGATGCGCAATCAAAGTACAAGTCGCCCATCATGCTCGGGAAAGCTAAGCTCCTGCGAGAAACCAAAGTGACGACTCGAGATGGCGAATCCTTGAGCGAATCGACGTTATGGAGTGATGAGGATGGCGTCATCTTGAAGTCGTATATCCCGTTTGGTGATTTGCGAAACTTTCAAGTCGACGACGAGACCTATAAAGAGGTGGAGAGTGTCTTTGATCTAATGTTTGCCGAGAACCAAAGCGTCGAACTGGTTATCAAGCCTGGCAAGCGAGAAGCGTTTATCAACGCCATCGACAACGAGGATCAAATCACGTACCGGTTCCAGCAGCAAAAAACGGATCCTTACAAAAACCTTTCCAATCGATGCAATCAACGAAAAAAGTCGCTTGATGCGTTTACGTCGGAGATCACCGTTTTTCGACTGAAGAATCGGGATGAGCTTCCTGCTGGCGTCGAATCCGTGGATAAGCCTGAAACAGAGGATTTGGAGTTAACGGGTTGGCTCGATTCGAACAGTCCGGTATTTGATAGTCTCTACGCGGATCTCCTGCCGCAGGTCGCAAACGAAGACGTTCATGTCAAAGTCCTTTTGATGGCGAAACGCGTGTCTGAGAGATACGAGTCCGTCGGGTTCAACAATGATGTAAGAAAATTGTCCGTCGGTTTGAGTAAGAACAGATTGAATTCCGTTGAACAGTCGATGGCATTGGTCGCGTTACTGCGCAAAGACAAAATCCCAGCGCGTTTGGTCCTGGGTTACGTTTTTGATCGCAATGCATCTGAGCCAGCGATGATCTTTCAAGCGTGGGTGGAATACCATTACAACGACTGGTGGTGGCCTATCGATCCGATCAATCCAACCAAAACGGGCTTGTTGGATCGTATTAAGTTGAAAGAGCTCAACCGCTTTTCGTCCGATGTACGTCGCGTAATAATGCAAGTGCTTGAATTCGGGAACGATGGGACCGTGACCTATCAAGATTAATGACATCCCCAATTCGTAAAGGTACAAACGAAGAATGAAATGGGATGGATAAAGTCTGGCTAAAACCGATTGCATTGATTCTGACGCTGGCGTTAGCAATTCGTATTTGCGGTGCCATCTACTGGCAATCAAACGTGCCGGATGGGCCGAGCTGTTTTCGATTTGGAGATAGCGATACCTATTGGGTGCATGCACAGCGTATTGCTGCGGCGGAGCCCTATCGTTACTTGAGCGACGAATCTCGGATCTTTCGATCGCCGTTGTTCCCAATCTTCTTGTCTCCTTTCGCCTACCTGTCATCGGGCTCTGGATTGAATGAGATTGAAGGAATGGTATTGATAGTCCGAATCATCGGCGCATTCTTGGGGACCGTGACAGTTGGATTGGTTTGGTGTTTAGCTAAACGCATTGGAGGCGAAAGAGCAGCCGATGGTGCAGCGTTGTGTGCCGCTTTGTATCCGGGCGCGATTGGGATGAGCATTTTTGTTCTCAGTGAAATGCTTTTCTGCCCGTTGATGCTCGGTAGTTTGCTTTGCACGAGTATCGCATTGGATTCCCAACAACAATTTTTTGGGGGGCATCGATCTGTAAGGTGCCAGGCATGGATCTTGTTGGCGGGATTTTTCACGGGACTGGCATGTTTGGCTAGACCCAGTTGGGGGCTTTGGGCTGGGTTATGGTGGCTCTATCTCGCGACAAAATTGCTAGCAAACCGGGAATCAAAACCGGTGCTTTCCGCGATGGTTTCTGGCTTTGTTTTTATAGTTGGTATCACGGTTGCGATGGGGCCATGGTGGATCAGGAACTACCAAATCACTAGGAAATTTGTTCCGTCAACCTTGCAGGTGGGAGCGAGTTTGTATGACGGTTGGCACGCAGGGGCTACCGGCAGCAGCGATGAGGGGATGGCGTTTGTCGAGCGTTTTGTACAGGAGCAACTCGCGGAAGATCGAGAACTTAAGGCACGAGGCATTTCTTTAGAGTCAACGATGGAGTGGCGGCTCGATCGACGAATGCGGAATGCTGCTATTGAGTGGGTTCGCGAAAATCCATCTGACGCTATCCGGCTAGGAATGGTAAAGTTCTGGAAGACGTGGAGGCCATTGCCTGTTGCTCAAGAGCTTGGTGGCCGGGCTGTTCGTTATGCGGAAGGTCTGGCTTACGTTGCGATTATGGGGTTCGGAGCTTTGGGGATGTGGTGTAGTAGATGTCGGACAGGGGCATGGTTGTTTGCTCTACCGAGTGTTTATTTTGCCGTGCTGCATATGGCGTTTATTGGTTCTGTTAGATACCGACAACCAGCCGTTCTGGTCATGTGCGTTTTGGCAGGTTGCGGAATTGTTTTTGTATTGGAGCGGATGAAGTTGGTTCAGCAAACGGATATGGAAAAGTAACTTTTAACAGTGAAGCCACGGATGGCAACGAGCAGTTCAGCAGAAAAACAAACCAAAGATGTGACTGATTCGTCAGTTGATCAAGGTGGTGCGCGTCAGCGACGAAGCACTAGTGGAGGGTTCGTTTGGATTTGCTTGTTGGGTATCTTAGCATTCTTCGGATACCATTATTTTCTTAGCCAAGCGGATTCGAAGCTCACCAAGGAGGTTCGTGCTCGTGTCCAGCAGCTTTTGCCAGACTATCACGTCGTTCTTGATAGCGCGTCTTTGCAGGCAGGGGAATCAATTACTTTAAACGGATTGAGATTGCTGAAGCGAGTCGACCGGCAGTTCCGCGAAGTATTGCGTGCGGAACGCGTCACGTGCAATGGGCCGTTGGATTGGTTGGGGTTGGTTCAGGGGCAAGTGCCGATTCAAACCGTAGTCGCCGACGGAGTTCAAGTATCGATTTGGCCAATGGCGGATGGGACATGGTGCCTGCCCAAGCCGACGGGGAAGATGCGTCTCAATTCCCAATTTCCCACCGTCAACATTCGATCTGGGCTCATACGACTAGGGCATGAGACCGGCTCTCCCTCTCAAGAGCTCATCTTTCATGATCTCAATGGGATCGCGTCATTGCTTCCGATCAGTCCTGATTCTGCCTCGGTCCCCACCATTGCATTAGGTATCCAGGCGCAAGTCAAAAGCAGCCATTTTCAAAGTTTGGGTTTCTCTGCAAGTGTCGATGAAACAGGCCAAAACTGGCGATTAAAGGGGGAGTTAATAAACCTGGATTTTAGTCCTCGCGTCGCATCGCAGATTCCTAGCTGTTTGCAATCTTATTTCAAATCTGTTGAGGGACTGAGTGTTCGTGCGACCACCAAGTTCGAACTCTCCTATTTAAACCAAAATCTCGATTACAACGTTTACACGAAAGCGGAAGGTGGGCAATGGCAGCACCCGCAACTCAGTTACCCGTTAGATAAAGTTAGCGGAGAAATTTTTTTAAAAAAGGATGAC
>JALOQS010000391.1 GCA_025459355.1 Pirellula sp. | reverse complement strand
TGGCAAATCCGGGGAGCTCGGTGGCAAATCCGAGGACTCGGACGCCGAGCTTCAAGGGCAAATTCCGGAGCACATATCGACGATTCTCGATTCTCTGGGGGCAAAATCCAAAACAGACAAATTACTTGATGCCATTGTCAAATTGCTCCAATGGAAGCAATTGAGCCTAGTCGAAATTGCGACTTATGTGGGTCGGACTCCGGAACACGTCCGCTCGTCATATATATCAGAACTGCTCCGAGCAGACCTAATTGAACTAACCATTCCTGAAAAGCCAACCGATCCCAATCAAAAGTATCGGTATAAAAAATCAAACCGAAAAGAATGACAATTCACACCGAAATCAACTTCGAAAACGATATCTGCGAACACCTCGCCGCCCACGGATGGTTGTACGCCGAGGGCGACGCAGGCCATTACGACCGATCAAGAGCACTGTTTCCCGCCGATGTAGTTGCTTGGCTCCAGCAATCACAACCCGATGCATGGGATGCCGCTTGTAAAAGTCACGGCGCGAACGCCGGCGAAGCGATTGTTGGTCGTTTGCGTGATTCCATCAACCTACGCGGAACACTCGATGTACTGCGCAATGGGTTCGAAGTGTTGGGACAACGCAGCAAACTTCTGATGATGCAGGTTAAGCCGGCACTCGAAATCAACTCCCAAATAATGGCTCGTTACGCTGCGAATCGATTGAGAGTGATTCGGCAAGTTCGCTACTCCCTTCATAACGAAAACAGTATCGACCTAGTCCTGTTTTTGAACGGAATCCCTATCGCCACCGTTGAACTCAAGACGGACTTTACTCAAAACATCCAAGACGCCATTGACCAGTATCGACTGGATCGCATCCCCAATCCCAAAGGGCTCGAGCCAGAACCGCTCCTGTCATTTCCTATGGGTGCGCTCGTTCATTTTGCTGTTAGCAATAGTGAAGTACGCATGACCACGAAACTCAATGGCCCTAATACCGAGTTCTTGCCCTTTAACTTGGGGGACCATGGAGCCGCCGGTAATCCGACCAATCCACACGGACATCGCACGGCTTACCTGTGGGAAAAAATTTGGGAACGATCTAGTTGGCTAGAAATTATTGGTCGATATGTGATTGCCAAGAAAGACAAAAAGAAACAGATCGAAAGCTACATCTTTCCACGCTACCACCAGCTTGACGTCACTCGAAAGCTCCAAACCGCAATTCTTACGGACACGCCCGGAACGAAGTACCTTATTCAACATAGTGCAGGTTCTGGCAAAACCAATTCGATTGCTTGGACGGCTCATTTTCTGGCTGATCTTCACGACGCCTCTAACAAAAAAATCTTTGACTCAATCCTCGTTATATCGGATCGAAACGTCATAGATGGTCAATTGCAAGATGCCATTTACGGCTTTCAACGAACGACAGGTGTCGTTGCAACGATCAAGGGGGATGGCGGCAGTAAAAGCGATGAGCTTGCCGAAGCGCTCTCGGGCGATAAGAAAATCATAGTATGCACGATCCAGACATTTCCAGCTCTCCAAAAGAAGATGCTGGAACTGACAACTCAAGGGAAACGATTCGCGGTCATCGCAGACGAAGCCCATAGCTCACAAACAGGCGAAGCCGCGTCCAAGTTGAAAAGCGTTCTCTCTATCGAAGAACAAAAGGAACTGGAAGATTGTGGCGAAGTCAGTGTCGAAGATACACTCAACTCGCAGATGTCCACACGTGCGAGTGACGGATTGACTTACATCGCCTTCACCGCGACACCAAAATCCAAGACTATCCACAACTTTGGTACGCGTCCGGATCCGTCACGTAAGCCGGCAAAAGATAATGTTCCCTACCCGTTTCATGTGTATTCCATGCGTCAGGCGATTGAAGAGGGATTTATCCTTGACGTATTGCAGAATTACACGTCCTACAAATTGGCCTTTAAGCTCGCGAACCAAGGGAAAGAGTACGACGAAAAGCAGGTTGAAAAGAACGCGGCAATGAAGGGTATCATGGGATGGGTTCGACTCCACCCCTATAACATTTCGCAAAAGGTGCAGATCATTGTTGAGCACTTTCGCGACTTAGTTGCTCCCTTGCTAGGTGGCAAAGCCAAGGCTATGGTCGTCGTGGCTAGCCGTTTGGAAGCCGTACGCTGGCAGCTCGCTCTGCAAACCTATATCGCCGATAAGGGATATCCACTCCAAGCCTTAGTTGCCTTTTCTGGCGAGGTGAGAGACCTCGAATCATCGCCTGATCCATTTACAGAAAACAGCAAGACGCTTAATCCAAATTTGAAGGGGCGCGAGATTCGCGAAGCCTTTAAAGAAGATCAATATCAAATCCTGCTTGTCGCAAACAAGTTTCAAACGGGTTTTGATCAACCCTTGTTGTCTGGGATGTACATCGACAAACGGCTAGATGGAATCCAAGCGGTACAAACTCTTTCCCGATTGAATCGAGCCTATCCAGGCAAGGACACGACCTATGTTTTGGATTTTGTGAATGAACCAGACGAAATTTTGAAGTCATTCCAAACGTATTACACCACAGCGACACTATCTGGCGTTACAGATCCAAACATCGTGCTAGATTTACGGTCCAAAATCGATGCCATGGGGCATTACGAAGACTACGAAGTCAATCGAGTCGTTTCGGTTGAACTCGATCCAAACGCGAAACAGGCTCAATTGATTGCTGCCATCACTCCAGTCGCAGATCGGCTACTCAAACAGTTCAAAGCGGCTCGCGCTCAATTCAAAACGTCAACAGAGAACAAAGATTCCAAAAGTGCGGCGGCAGCCAAGGACCAGATGGATGCTCTGATTCTATTTAGATCAGACATGGCAAGTTATCAACGGTTATATGCATTCCTTTCGCAGATCTTCAACTACGAAAATACAGAATTTGAGAAGCGCTCGATCTTCTTCAAGCGATTGATTCCCTTGCTGAAATTCGAGAGGGAACGGGAAGGCGTAGATCTATCAAGTGTAGTATTAACTCACCACAACCTGAAGAATCGTGGCAAGCAGCAACTGTCGCTTCCCAAGGGAGAATATCCTAAGTTACCTCCCATGTCAGATGTGGGAAGTGGAATGGTTCGTGACAAACAAAAGGTCTATCTGAGTGAGATCATCGAGCGTGTGAACGACTTGTTCAAAGGTGATCTTACGGAAAACGACAAGCTTGTTTATGTCAACAATGTACTTTTGGGAAAACTGCTTGAGTCGAACACTCT